>DASRES010000060.1 GCA_035651955.1 Acidimicrobiia bacterium | reverse complement strand
CGGCACCACGACACCTTGTCCTTCGCGTCGACGATCGCCGTCGCGAGGCGCCGGGCGTCCTCGGGCGCGACCTTCAAGAGGTAGAACGCGATCCGTTGCGCGGACTTCGGCCCGACGCCCGGGAGCCGGCCGAGCTCGTCGATCAGGGTCTGAACGGGCCCCTCGTAGACCGACGCCACCCGTCAGCCGAGCAGCCCGCCGAGGCCGCCGAGGTCGAGCCCACCGGCGACGCCGCCGAGCCGTTGCTGCTGGAGCTCCTGCGCCTGGCGCAACCCGTCGCTGACCGCCGCGACCACGAGGTCCTCGAGCATCTCGACGTCCTCCGGGTCGACCACGTCGGGCGAGATGCGCATCGAGCGGAGCTCGCCGGAGCCGGTCACGACGGCCTTCACCGCGCCACCGCCCGCGCTGCCCTCGACGACCTCCTGCGTGAGTGCCTCCTGCGCGGCCGCCATGTCCTCCTGCATCTTCTGCATCTGGCGCATCATCTGGTTGAGCTGCTTCTGGTTGGCCATGGCGGGCTCCTCGATCGGAGGGAGACGCGCTCCTCGCGCTACTCGCGCGGGAGCTCTTCCACCACGCTCGCGCCGAAGCGCTCCTGCAGGCGGGCGATCGAATCTACCGCCGTCGCCGCCGGTGCATCGCGCAGCTCGTCCAGGTCGATCTCCTCGTCGTCGAGGTCGGGAGGCGGCTCGGCGGCCGGAGGTTCGCCGGACGGCGGGGGCGGGGCACCCGTGGCGCGCGACGGGCGTGGCGCGGGTGATGTCGCCGGCGTGGGTGCGGGCGGCGTCCCGCCGTCGACCGCCGCGAACGCCTCGTGCGCGACGAGCTTGAAGCGGATGTTGCGCCCGAGCCGCGACGTCAGCTCCTCGCGGATCGTCTGCGCCTCGCGGTGGAAGCGCGGGCGCGCCGTCTCGATGAGGCGGGGCGCGATGCCGAACACGACGACATCGGCGTCGTCGACGGACACCGGTTGGAAGTCCTGGATCGCGCGGCGCGACGACGGCGGAAGCTCGGGGAGCACCTGGCCCCACGCCACGATCACGTCGTCGAGGTCGACCGGCCCGGACGGTGCCGCGCCCTCCGGCGGCGCGGGATCCGCGGGCTTCGGCGCCGGTGCCGGTGCGGGCGCCGGCTCGCCCGAGGTCGCACGGGCACGGAGCGCGCCGAGCGTCGGCTTCGACGCCGACGCGGACGTTGCGGACGGCGGGGACGCCGGCGGCGCCGGGGGCGGGTCGTTGCGCGGCGGTGAGTTGCGTGGCGGTGACGGCACGGGCGTGCCGTCCGCGAGCGCGCGCTCGAGACGTTCGACGCGATCGGTCAGCACCTGCACGGGCGTGCCCGCCTCGCGGCGCGCGATCCGGACGAGCGCGACCTCGAGCACGAGGCGCGGGTCGGCGGCGTCCGTCCCCCGCATGTCGACGACGGCCTGCCCGAGCGTCTCGATGCCACGCACCACCGTCGCGTTCCCGATCGTCGTGCCGATGTCGCGCAGGCGCGCGAGCTGCTCCTCCGTCGCGTCGACGCGGACGCGACCAGCCGCCGCGTTCGCGACGAACGCGTCGCGCAACATCCGCAACAGGTCTTCGGCGACGCGCCGCGCGTCGTGACCGGCGTCCAGCATGTCCGCGAGCGCGACGAGCACACCGGCGACGTCTTCGTTCGCGATCGACTCGAGCACGTGGGCGCGCAGCTCGAACGGTGCGCCGCCGAACGCCTGCGCGACGCTCGCGGCGTCGAGGCGACCCGTGGTGAGCGCGAGCGCCTGGTCGAGGAGCGAGAGCGCGTCGCGTGCCGAGCCCGCGCCGCGGCGCGCGACGACCTCGACAGCCTCGCGATCGAACTCGACGCCCTCCTGCTGCAGGACCCACTCGAGGTGGTGCGCGAGCTGCTCGGTCGACAGGAGGCTGAACTCGAAGTGCTGCGTGCGAGAGCGGATCGTCGGGAGGACCGCGTTCGGCTCGGTGGTCGCGAGCACGAAGACGACGTGCTCGGGCGCCTCCTCGAGCGTCTTCAGCAGCGTGTTCGACGCCGCGTCCGTCAGCATGTGGACCTCGTCGAGGATGTACACCTTGCGCCGCGCGCTCGCGCCGAGCCCGAGGCTGATGCGCTGCACGAGGTCGCGCGCGGCTTCGACACCGCGGTTCGACGCGGCGTCGAGCTCGACGAGGTCGCTGAAGCTCCCGCGCGCGATCGCCACGCAGTTCTCGCACGTGCCGTCGGGCTCGCCGTCCGGCGAGAGGCTCAGGCAGTTGAGCGCCTTCGCGAGGATGCGCGCGGTGGTCGTCTTGCCCGTACCGCGCGGACCCGAGAAGAGGTACGCGTGCCCGACCCGCCCTTCGCGGACCGCGTTGCGCAGCGCCGACGTGACGTGCTCCTGGCCGACGAGCTCGTCGAAGCGCTGCGGCCGGTACTTGCGATACAGCGACTGGAACGCCACGGGCCGAGGTTAGCGAGGGGTCACGCCGTGTCACTTTTGTGGTTCAGCGCGCCTCTACCGCGCGGAACCACAATTGTGGACAGGGTCGCACCTGAGGGGCGGCGAGGCGGTCGTGCTTTCCGGTCCGCATCGCGTCCGCGATGCGGACCGTGCACCCGTCGTCGACCAGGCGCCGCGAGGCGCGCAGCCCGCCGTCGGCTCAGGCCAGGCCACCCTGCGGCACACGGAAGGACCCGCTGAGAGCTGCTTCCTTCCGGACCTGACTCGGTTCACGGGATTCCGTTGCGCAGGACCCGACCCTCGACGTCGGCGTACGGGTCGCCTTCCTCACGTCGACCATGGCCTCGGACGGGGATTCAGCCCCCCACACGTGGGTTTGGGGTACAGGGCACCACGAGCTCCCCGCCTAGCACGGTCCGCGGGGCGAGGGTACCAGTGCGCGCGGCCGTCGGCGCCCGGCCGGTCGGCCGGGGCGCGCCGATACCATGCGCCCCTCCGGAGGGATGCGAGAGCGGCCGAATCGGCACGCTTGGAAAGCGTGTGTGGGGCAACCCACCGTGGGTTCGAATCCCACTCCCTCCGCTCCGCGGCCGCTGCGCGCTGGTCTCGGCGAAGGCCGGCCAGGAACCGGCACAATCCCTGGATGCGCCTCGGGATCGCGCACCACTTCGGATGGGCGGTCGCAGTGACGGCGTCGGCCGATCACGAGGTCGTCGACCGACGCCGGATCGAGCTGATCGAGCCCGGCCTGCCGGCGGCGCCGGTCCATCACGAGGGCGGCCCACACGTGCTCCACCGCGCGGCTGATCCTCTCGACGACGACGCGCTCGCGCAGTTGGTGGCCACGGTCCGCGCGTCCGTCGTCCGCGCGACGACGGACGCGCTCGACGAGATCGAGACCGCGTCGCTCGCGCCGATCGTGTCGATCTCGGTTCGCGCGTGGCCGGCCGACTTCCCCGCGGACATCGCCGTTCAGCGGCGCGTGCCCTACGAGAGCCGCGCCGACTCCGTCATGTACTGCCAGGCCCTCGCCGACGTCGCGCGCGCCCGAGGCTGGGCCGTCCACCTGTACGACGCCAAGCACGTCGAGGCCGAGGCGGTTCGCATGCTCGGTGCACGCGCGGACGAGGTGCTCCACGGTCCGCGTGCGACGTTGGGACCGCCGTGGTCGAAGGACCATCGGACCGCGCTCGCCGCGACCGTCGTCGTCACCTGACCGCGCGCCCGCTCGTGCAGACGCCGTGCCCTACGTCGCCGGTCTCCGCAGGCGCGCCCGCAGGTTGGCATCCTCGACGAACACCGGGAGGTCGTCCGGCCCGAGGAACGACGGACGCACGGACGAACCACCGTCGACGACGAGCGTGTGCCCGGTGACGAACGCGGCGAGGTCGGAGCACAAGTAGAGCACCGCGCCGGCGACGTCGTCGGGCGTGCCTCGGCGTCCGAGCGGGACGAGCGCACCGGCGTCATCGTCAGCTCCCGAGTCGCGCGCGGTCTTGGGTGTCGCGATCGTCCCGGCGGCGACCGCGTTGACCCGGATGTCGTCCCCGCCCCACTCGACGGCCTGCGTGCGCATCAACGCGAGCAATCCCGCCTTCGCCGTCGCGTACGCGGCACCGAACGGCATCGACGCCAGGGCCGCGATCGAGGCGATGTAGACGATCGACCCGCCCCGACCCGCGTCGACGAGATGCCGCGCGACGACCTGCGACGTGACGAGCGCGGCGCGGAGGTTGAGCGTGAGGACGTCGTCGAACACGTCGAGCGGGACCTCTGCCGTCGGCGCCCATTGGTCGCGGCCGAGGCCACCCGCGACGTGCACGAGCCCGTCGACGCGCGGCGCGTCGGCGACGACGCGTTCGACGGCACGCGCGTCGCGTACGTCGCACACCGAGGCGTGGACCGCGGGGCCGAGCGCGGCCGCGGACTCGAGACGCGCGTCGTCCACGTCGAGCGCGACGACGGCGGCGCCTGCCCGCACGAGCGCGCGACACACGGCCGTGCCGATCCCGCCGCCACCGGCACCGGCGACGACGAACGTCCGCCCACCGAGGTCGAGCGCGTCCGCGTCACTCACGTGCGCGCCACCGAGAGCTCCGGTGAGCTCGCGAGCGTCTGCAACACGACGCAGTAGCGCTCGGTCGTCGCGACGAGGGCGTCGAGGTCTTCTGCGCCGGCGTCGGACTCGAGCTCGAACCGGAGTCGGATCGCGCGGAACCCGACCGGCGCATCACGGGCGACGCCGAGCGTGCCGCGGAAGTCGAGGTCGCCTTCGGCGTGCACCATGCCGCGCACGTCGATCCCCCGGTTGGTGGCGACGGACCGCAGCGTCACGCCCGCGCACGCGACCAACGCCTGCAGCAGCATGTCGCCCGAGCAGGCGAGCGACCCGTCGCCACCGGTCGCGGGATGGAGTCCAGCCTCCACGAGCGCGCGTCCCGTCTGCACGGAGCAGCTGACGTCGGCCTCGGCGAGCGAGCCCTCGGCGCGCAACGTCACGACGGCGGCGTCCGCCTCGGCGCGGTAGCGATCCTTCAGTGGTGCCTGCACACGCCGCAGCTCGTCACGGTCCATCGGCGGACCGTAGGCGCCGCCACCTCGTCTCCGCCATCGACGCCGTGCCGCGCGTACGCTCCCGCGCCGTGGATCGGGCGACGCTCGCCGGGCTCATGGACGACGCGCTTCGCGAGGCGCGTGGCGCGCTCTCGCACGGCGACGTGCCCGTCGGCGCGCTCGTGGTCCGTCTCGCCGATCACCACGTCCTCGCGCGCCGGCACAACGAACGCGAGGTCGCGCACGACCCGACCGCGCACGCCGAGATCCTCGCCCTGCGCGACGCAGCCGCGCGGACGGGGTCGTGGCGACTCGACGGGTGCGCGCTCGTCGTCACGCTCGAGCCGTGCCCGATGTGCGCGGGTGCGGCGCTCGCAGCGCGCGTCGACGAGATCGTGTTCGGGGCCGCCGACCCGAAGGCGGGCGCGTGCGGGAGCCTCTACAACATCGCCGCGGATCCGCGGCTGAACCACGAGATGCGCGTCGTCGACGGCGTGCGTGCGGATGCCGCAGCGGGGCTGCTCAGCGAGTTCTTCGCGAGCCGTCGCACGACCCGAACGTGACGGGGAGTGCGCGGGCGCTCATTACACTGCGCCACCGGAGGGATGCGAGAGCGGCCGAATCGGATGGTCTCGAAAACCATTGTGCCTCCGGGCACCGTGGGTTCAAATCCCACTCCCTCCGCCACGGCCGGGGCCACGCAGGCCCCGGCCTCGTGTCTCCACGATCGAGCCGGCCTGCGCAGCGGCACGGGCGCGTTCTTCTAGCCTCGCTCGCGCATGGGGCGACGCGAGTGGAGCCGGATCCGGACGGACGTGCTCGCTCGCGTCGCCGTCGTCTCGCCCCATCTCGATGACGCGGTGCTGAGCGCGGGGCGCTTCCTCGCCGCGAACCCTGGGACGGTCGTCGTCACCGCGTTCGCCGGCACGCCGCCCGGCCGGCCGCTGAGCCGGTGGGACCGCCGGTGCGGGTTCGCCGAGGGCGACGACGTCGCGGCGGCGCGCCGCCAGGAGGACGAGCGCGCACTCGCGCTCCTCGCGTGTCAGCCCGTGTGGCTCGAGCACGTCGAGGCCGCGTACCTCGACGGCCGTCCGCAGGTCGACCTCGACGACCTCGCCGCGACCCTCGACGCGGTCGTCGCGGCGTCGAGCGTCAGCGCGGTGTGCGTCCCGTTCGGTCTGGTGCATCCCGACCACGTGCTCACGCACCAGGCCGCGCTGCGCGTGCGCCAACGACGCGGCGATCTCGCGTGGTTCTGCTACGAGGACCAGCCGTTCCGGTATGCGCCGGGCGCGCTCGCGCAGCGTCTGCGCGAGATGTCGTCCGCGGGACTCGTCGCGACGCCGGCGGTCGTCCCGCTCGACGCCACCAACGACCGCAAGCGTGCCGCGTACTCGTGCTACACGAGCCAGATCGGCCCGCTCGACGAGGACTGGCACATGACCGCGCTGCTCGACGCCAACACCGGTGAGGGATGGTGGCGCGTCGACGACGCGCCCCGGGACTGACGCGTTGCGCCGCCCGCGTGGGGCGGGCGACGATCGCGCAGTGACCGCCCCCCCCGAGACGACGCCCGGGTCTCCGGGCGTCGGGCTTCGCGCTCGCGCTCGGCGGCGTCGTGGTGGTCGGCATCGCCGTGCGCGTCGTGTACGTGCGCGTCGTCGGCCCGCACACGAAGCTGTGGAACGACTCCGGCTGGTACTTCAGCCAGGCGTACAACATCCTGCACGGACGCGGGTATCTCGACATCGGGCACCAGTTCGCGTACCAGAGCGGACACGCGGCGCAGACGAAGCTCGTGCCGGGCGCGTTCTGGCCACCGGGCTACCCGGTGTTCCTCGCCTGCGTCGAGTGGCTCTTCGGTCCTTCGTGGTACGCGACGCGCATGGCCGGCGTCGTCACGGGAGGCGCGACCGTGCTCCTCGTCGGTGTCCTGGGCCGGGCGATCGCTGGTCGCGCGATCGGCATCGTCGCAGCGGTGCTGGTCGCGTTCAGCCCGCTCCTGATCGCGACCGACGGCTCGCTGATGTCCGAGACGCTCTACGTCCCGCTCGTCCTGCTCGCGCTGCTCGTCGCGCACCATGCGCGCACGCATGCGGCGCTCGGCTGGTGGGCGCTGCTCGGGGTCGTCGTCGGCATCGCGACGTTGACGCGGCAAGACGCCTTGCTGCTCCTGCCGTGCGCGGTGATCCCGGCGGCCGTCCTCACGCGCGCCGGCGCACGCGCCGTCGTGATGCGCGCGGGCGTCGCCGTGCTGGTGACCGCTGCCGTCGTCGCGCCATGGATCATCAGGAACGCAGTCGTGCTCCACGACGCGACGATCACGACCGGCTCGCAGGCAACCGCGATCGGTGGTGCGAACTGTCAGGCGACGTACTCCGGCGCGGCGATCGGCTTCTGGGACGGCGGGTGCGCGCAGGTCCCGCACTTCCTGGACACGAACGAGGTCCAGTTCTCGAACCGTGTACGCCGTGAGGGCGTCTCGTACGCGGAGCACCACGTCGGTCGGGTTCCGATCGTCGCGGCGGCGCGGTTCCTGCGCGTATGGGGACTGTGGAACCCGGCCAATCAAGCGCTGCACGAGCGGCTCGAGAGCCGGAACAAGACATGGCAGGAGCTGATGTGGCCGGTCTCGATCGCGGTCCTCGCGCTCGGCGCCGTCGGGCTGTGCGTGCTCGCGCGCGAGAAGCGCTCGATCGCGATGCTCGTCGCGCCGATCGTCATGACGTCGGTCACCGCGGTGCTGACGTACGGCAACACGCGCTTCCGCGCGCCCGCCGAGTGCGCGCTCGCGATCGGTGCCGCGACCGCGTTGGTCCGCGCGTGGCAGTGGCTGCGCGCGAAGGACGCCGAAGCTCAGCGCGCCGGTGTGAGCCCGAGGTTGGCGTAGATCTCGCGCGTCGCGGTCGACCGGTTCAGCGTGTAGAAGTGCAACCCGGGCGCGCCGCCGTCGAGGAGCGCGCGACACAGCTTCGTCGCCTCCTCGACACCGACGGCGCGTACCGCGTCGGGGTCGTCGCCGACGGCACGCAGCTTCCGTTCGAGCCACTGCGGGAACTCGGACCCCTGGAGCTTCGACATGCGCGTGATCGCGCTCAGGCTCTCGACGGGCATGATGCCCGCCACGACCGGCTTGTCGACGCCGTGCGCGCGCAGCCCGTCGACGAGGTCGAAGTAGTGCTCGGGTTCGAAGAAGAACTGCGTGATCGCGAAGTCCGCCTCGGCGAGCTTCGCGGCCGTGTAGTAGCGGTCCGACTCCTTGCTCGGCGAGCGCGGGTGCGGCTCGGGGTGCGCGGCGACGCCGATCGCGAAGTCGCCCGTCTCGCGCACGAGCCGGACGAGGTCGATGGAGTGCTCGAGCTCACCGGGCGGGAGGTCGGCACCGGCGGGCGGATCGCCGCCGAGAGCGAGGATGTTCTCGATCCCCGCGTCGCCGTAGCGCCGCACGATGTCGGCCAGCTCGGCACGGGTGTGCCCGACACACGTGAGATGGGCCATGGGGACGATGCTCGTGTCGTGCAGGATCTGGACGACGAGCTCGTGCGTGCGCTCCCGGGTCGAGCCGCCCGCGCCGTAGGTGACCGAGACGTACGACGGGCCGAGCGGCTCGAGCTCCGCGAGCGCCCGGGCGAGCGTGGCCTCCGCGGCCGGGGTGCGGGGCGGGAAGAACTCGAACGAGTAGCTGGTGCCCCGGCGCAGGATGTCGCTGATCTTCGCCACGCCTGTCTCCCGCTCGGACGTTCGGCGAAGCGTAGCGGTGCCGACACCGTGCGGCGCCACGGGCGGGCGGGATCCCGGGCTATCCGCGGGTGCCGACCACCAACCCGAAGGCGATGATCCCGGCGAGCAACAGCGCGAACAGCGCGAGGTGGATCCACGCGATCACCCGCGCCGCGGTCACGAGCCCCGTGCCCGTCAGCCGGCCCTGGGCGGCGTCGATGTGGTTGCGCGCGTGCTGCGCGAGCACGAGCGCGACGACGGCGAGCACGACGGGGCACACGACGAACGACCCGATCGCGCAGATCAGCGCGCCGATCGCCATGCCCTCGGTCTGGCGCGCGTACGGCATCCCCGGGTACGGCGGGTACCCGCCCGCGCCGTAGCCGGGTGGGTACGCGGCCGGGTACGGAGGTTGCCCGCCGGGGCCCCACGCCGGCGGCGGTGCCGGCGCGCCCCACGGCTTCTCGCTGCTCACCGCCCGCGATGTAATCACAGTGACCAGAGTTCGTTCGTCCTGCCTTCGCCACGGACGGTGCGCCCGTGCGAGACTCACCGACCCTCGTCGCCCCACGGATCCACCGGTCAGGGACGGACCACCTCAGGAGAAGGGCAATGCCCCCCGAGAAGCTGCACTGGAAGCATCTCTACGAGGAAGTCGTCACCAGCGGGCTGTGCACCGGCTGCGCGGGCTGCGTGATCGCCTGTCCGCACGACGTCCTCGGCTACCGCGACGACGAGGGGATCTACAAGCCGTTCCAGTTCGAGGACTACGGCGGCCCCGGCGACTGCAGCCACGGCGAGCGCGGCTGCACGTCGTGCACGCGCGCGTGCCCACGGTTCCGCGCGTGGGAGCCCGAGATCGACGAGTTCATGTTCGGCCGCGCCCGCCGGCCCGACGAGCTGTCGGGCATCTTCAAGGACGTCTGCCTCGCGAAGGCGGCCGACCCGGTCCTGCACGAGGTCGGCCAGGACGGCGGGCTCGTGTCGGCGATCCTCCTCTATGCGCTCGAGCACGACGTGATCGATGCCGCGCTCGTGAGCTACCTCGAGGGTGACGGGTCGACCTGGAAGGCGGTCCCGGGCGTGGCACGCACCAAGGAGGACGTCATCGCGGCGGCGGGCAGCCGCTACACGTACTCCGCGAACACGCTCGCGTACAACGACGCGATCGAGCAGGGCGCCGAGCGCATCGCGCTCGTCGGCATGAGCTGCCAGTCGTCGGTGCCGCCGGTGATGAAGCAGCGCAAGGCGGGGAAGGTCGGGCGGCGGCTCTCGCTCAACATCGGCCTGCTCTGCTCGAAGACGTTCGACGATGCGATCTTCGACGAGCTGCTCGACGCGAAGTACGGGCTGAAGCGCGCCGACATCAAGAAGATGAACATCAAGGGCCGGCTGCAGATCTGGATGCACAACGGCGACTACCACGAGGTACCGCTCAAGGAGTGCCACCAGTGGACGCGCGAGGGCTGCAAGCTGTGCCCGGACTTCGCGGCCGAGCACGCCGACATCTCGACCGGCGGCATCGGCAAGTTCAACGACTGGACGCTCACGATCGTCCGCACCGACACCGGCCGCGAGCTGATGGAGAGCATGCTGCGCGACGGGTGGATCGAGACGCGACCGGGTGACGACGACCCCGACGCCATCGCGCTGATGCACAAGCTCGCGAAGAAGTCGCGTCAGCGCTGGCCCGAGACCGCCATGCCTGCGCCGGGACTCGTCGCGACGACCTGACCGGGCACCGGTCGCCGCCAGAGCGCCACAGCCGCGACCGCGGCGAGCAGGATCTCGGGTTCGGCGACGAGCCGGAACCGCTGGTTGCCGTACGTGACGACACTGACCGCGACGACACCGAGCAGCACGCCGAGCACCGGCGCGACCGCGACCCGGCGGCGGATCATCAGCACGAGCCCCGTTGCCGCGACGGGGAGCACCGCGAGGTAGGACCACCACGCGAACCACTGCCAGGTACGGTCGCGTGACTCGACGACCTCGAAGTCGCGTTGCTGACGAGGGGCGTAGAGCCCGAACGTCCGCGCGACGCGCACGCCGACGACGAGCGGCACGCGGAAGACATGCCGGCTCACGTAACGCTGGGCCTGCTTCCGCCCCAGCCGCGCGGCCATCTCCTCGTCCGTGCGGAGATCGTCGACGACGGGTGTGCACGCGATGTCCCACAGCCCGATCCGCGACCCGCGGAACGTCGTCGGGCAGTTCGCTCCGGCGAGCGTTCGCGCGCTGTTGCTCGACAGCAGCGCCGACGAACCCACGTCGCGCACGACGTACACCGCCCACGGTGTGATCACGAGCACCGCGACCGAAGCCGCGACCGTCGCGGCTGCGAGCCGGTGGCGGACCGGCACGCCGCGTGCCGCGAGCAGCGTCACCCCGACGACGCACACGGCGACGACCGGTGCCTCGCTCCTCGCGAGCGACGACAGCCCGAACAGCAGCCCGACGACCGCCCATCGGCGGAGGCTGCGTCGCTCTGCGGCCCACACCGTCGCGAGCACCGCGGCCGTCGTCAACGGGACCGCGAGCGTCTCGGACATCAGCGAGCCGTCGCTCGCGACGAGGAACGGCCAGACGGCGACGGCCGCCGCGGCGGCGAGCCCGACGCGTGCGCCGAGGAGCCGGCGGCCGAGCACGGCGACCAGCGGGACCGTCGCGCACGCCACCACCGCGGCCGCGACCGCTCCGCTCCGCACCGTTCCGACCCCGAGCACCCGGAACGCGGCGAGCACGCCCGGGAACAGTGGGGGGAATCCCGCGGTCGGCTTGTTCGTGTGGATGTACGCGAGCAAGGCCGACGGATCGGCGTACCCGCGGCCCGTCGCGAGGTTCTTGCCGAGCAGCCAGTACGAGACGGAGTCCAACCCGAACGGCTCGCCCCGCCGGACGACGAGCACGTAACCGACGCGCACGGCGACGGCGAGCGCGGTGATCGCGGCGACACCGGCGGCGAACGGCGACGGTGCTCGTCCCCACCAACGTGCCGCACGCTCGTCTCGCATTTCGCGCGCGCCGATCCACTCCGCCCTGCCTGGCAAGGCACGACCTTGTCCCAGACGGTGCTGACCCGCAAGCGCGCGGCGGTACCCTGCTGCACAGGGTGTGCCGGGAAGCCTGGTCGGCGTCCGTCCCCGTCGCGCACGCGAGACGCCCGTGGCCACGCCGACCCGCCGACTCCTGACGCCTGTCCTCGAGTTCCTCCGGACGGAGGCCGCGGGCGGTGTCGCGCTCGTCGTCGCGGTCGTCGTCGCGCTCGCCTGGGCGAACGGCCCGTGGTCGCATTCGTACGACGCGCTCTGGCACTTCGAGGTCAGCCTCGGCACGCCCCGCAGCTCGATCGACCAGACGCTGCAGCACTGGGTGAACGACGGCCTGATGGTCGTCTTCTTCTTCGTGGTCGGCCTCGAGATCAAGCGGGAGCTCGTGCACGGGGAGCTGCGCGACCCGCGCACGGCGGCCGTGCCGGCGATCGCCGCGCTCGGCGGGATGGTCGTCCCCGCGCTGATCTTCGCGGCGTGGACGGCGGGCGGGTCCGGCGGCCACGGGTGGGGCGTGCCCATGGCGACCGACATCGCGCTCGTCGTCGGCGTGCTGGCGATCCTCGGACGACACGCGCCGGCGAACCTGCGCGTGTTCCTGTTGACGCTCGCGATCGTCGACGACGTCGGCGCGATCGTCGTGATCGCGGTGTTCTACGCGAGCGCGATCTCGTGGACGTGGCTCGCGGGCGCGGTCGCCGGCCTGTGCGTGATCGCGCTCATGCGCACACGGGTCCGCGCGCCGATCGCATACGTGCCGTTCGCCATCGGGGTCTGGGTGGCGATGGTGAACAGCGGTGTGCACGCGACCATCGCGGGCGTCGCGCTGGGACTCCTGACACCGGCCGGCGCGGACCACGAGCACGACGTCCTCGAACGGCTCGAGACGCGGCTGCACCCGTGGACGAGCTTCCTCGTCGTCCCGTTGTTCGCGCTCGCGAACGCCGGCATCGCCCTTGACGCCCACGCCGTTCGCGCGTCGCTCACGCACGGCGTCGGGCTCGGTGTGCTGACCGGGCTCGTTCTCGGCAAGCCGATCGGCATCGTGGGCGCGACGTTCCTCGCTGTTGGGTGCGGGCTGCGACTGCCGCGAGGCGTCGGGCGCGCGCACGTCGTGGGAGCGGGCGGCCTCGCCGGGATCGGCTTCACCGTCTCGCTGTTCGTCGCCGAGCTCGCGTTCGAAGGGAGCGCGCTCCTCGCCGACGCGAAGATCGCGATCTTCGCGGCGTCGTGCGTCGCGGCCGTCGCCGGGTCGGCCGTGCTGTTGCTCGTACGATCGCCGCCGATGCGCGTCGCTGCTCTCGTCGGGGACCTGATGGACCGTTCACGGCTCGAGGAGGCCGTCCCTGGCGCGTCGTTCGTGCGCACGCCGGACGGATGCGCCGGCGCCGACGTCGTGGTCGTCGACCTCGCGCGCCATGCCGACTCGCTGACCGCGGTGCGTGAGATCGTGCCGGCCGCCCGGATCGTGGGCTTCGTGCCCCACGTCGACGAGGACACCGCGCGGCGCGCCGTCGACGACGGTGCCGACCTGGTCCTCCCCCGCTCCCGCTTCTTCCACGACCCGGCCCGGGCGATCGAGCCGTAACGCGCCCCGGCTCGGGGGAGTCCAACGTCACGTGGATTCCCTCCTCAACCGCCTCGAGCAGGCCGCGACCTCCCGCCGCGGCATCACGTTCGTCGAACCGGCAGGCACGGACGCGTACCGCGCCGAGCGCGTCGAGTGGGCGCGCCTCCACGAGGACGCGCGGCGCGTTGCGGGCGCGCTGCAACGGCGCGGCGTCGGCCCGGGCGCCCACGTCGCGATGCTCGGTCCGACCTCGCGCCCGCTGGTCACCACGATCCAGGCGACGTGGCTCGCGGGCGCGACGGTCGTCATGCTGCCGCTGCCGATGAGGCTCGCGTCCATCGACGAGTTCGTCGCCGCCACGCGCACGCGCGTCCAGCACGCCGACGTCGACCTGCTCGTCGTGGACCGCGCGCTCGCCGAGCTCCTCGACCCCCGCGACGACGACCCCGACGTCGTGATGCTCGACGCGCTCACCTCCGAGCGCGCCAGCTACGACCGCCCCAAGGACGACCACGACGCGCTCGCGGTCCTGCAGTTCACGAGCGGCTCGACCGCCGATCCGAAGGGCGTGATGCTCCCGCACTCGCGCGTGCTCGCGAACATGGACGGCGCGACGGAGGCCGCGGCGATGGATCCGGATCACGACGTCTGCGTGTCGTGGCTGCCGCTCTACCACGACATGGGGTTGATCGGGCTCCTCACGATCCCGATGGCGACGGGCGCCGAGCTCGTCCTCGGCGCACCCCAGGACTTCCTCGCGTCGCCGGCGCGCTGGGTCCGTTGGATGTCGGACTTCCGCGGAACCGTGACGGCCGGACCGAACTTCGCGTACGCGCTCGCGACGCGCGCGCTGCCGCGCTGCGGTGCCCTCGACCTGTCGGCGTGGCGGATCGCGCTGAACGGTGCCGAGCCGATCGATCCCGGCACCGTCGACCGGTTCGTGAGCGCGGCTGCGCCGCACGGCTTCGACGCGCGCGCGGTGTTCTGCGCGTTCGGGATGGCCGAGGTGACGATCGCGGGGACGTTCCCCGAGCCGATGACGGGCATGGCGCTCGACACCGTGTCGCGTGACGAGCTCGAGCACGCGGGCCGGGCGATCGCGGTCGACCCGGCTCCCGATGGCGTCCGGCAGTTCGCGCGTCTCGGACGGCCGGTGCCCGGTCTCGAGATTCGCGCCGTCGACCGCGTCACCGGCGACCCGCTCCCCGAGCGCGTCGTGGGCGAGCTCGAGATCCGTGGCACGTCAGTGACGACGGGCTACTACCGCCGACCCGACGTGACCGAGGCGGCCTTCCACGACGGCTGGCTGCGCACCGGCGACCTCGCGTACCTCGTCGACGGTGAGCTCGTCGTGTGCGGGCGCATCAAGGACGTCATCATCGTCGGCGGCCGCAACGTGCTGCCGGAGGACGTCGAGCGCGCGGTCGCGTCCGTCGACGGCGTACGCGCCGGGAACGTCATCGCGTTCGGCGATCACGCGCGCCGCGGTCGCGAGTCGGTCGTGGTCGTGGCCGAGTCACGTGCGGACGACGTGCGCGCCGTGCGGTCCGCGGTCGCGCAGCGCGTGCGCGACGCCGTCGGCGTCCCGGCGCGCGACATCGTGCTCGTCGCACCGGGGACGATCCCGAAGACGTCGTCCGGCAAGCTGCAACGCAGCGTCTGCAAGGCCCGCTACCACGCCGGCGACCTCGCGTCCTGAACGTTTGTGCGTCGTTCGATGTCGTTCTGCGACAACGAGCGACGCATGAACGTGGGTCGTCAGACCAACGGCCAGGGCACCGAGTGGTAGCCGGGTTCCGGCTCGGGGAGACGGCCGGCGCGGAGCAGCTGCTCGGCCCGTGACGCGAGCGCGTCGACCTCGTACGGCGACAGCAGGTCCGCGAGCCGACGCCCGAGCCCGCCGTCGAGCGCGACGCGCACCGACGTGACCGCGTCGCACGCCTCGCGTGTCAGCTTCTCGCCGGCGAAGTCCCAGATCACCGTGCGCAGCTTCTCGCCGGGATGGAACGTCAGACCGTGGTCGATGCCCCACACGTGACGGCCGCCACGCGCGCGCAGGCAGTGCCCGGACTTGCGATCCGCGTTGTTGGCCAGCACGTCGAACACCGCGAACCTGCGGAACTCGTCCGCGTGCTCCTCGAGCAGCGTGAAGTAGTGCTCCTCGGGGTCGTGGTCGACGAAGCGCTGCACGCTCCCGACGCCGAGGGGGCCGTCGCGCAGCACGGTGTCGGGAACGATCGACCACCCGAGCGCCTCGGACAGCTCGAACGACGCGACCTCGCGCGCGCACAGCGTCCCGGTCGGGAAGTCCCACAGCGGCCGCTCACCCCGACGCGGCTTGTAGATCACCTCGACGTCGGCGTCGTCGCCGTGCACGCACCCGAGGAACGTGCCGTTCGACGACCACGGCATGCGCCCGAGGACCTCGAGGTCCCCGGTGCGCAGGACGTCGGTGCTCGGCGGCGTCAGTTCCACCGGGGGCAACGGTGTCCCGACGGGTCCATCGGCTGCTCGCACAGCGGGCACGTCGGACGTCCCGCGGCCACCGCCGCCGCGCCGCGCGCGGCCATCGCACGCACCTGCGAGCGCGTGGCGTAGATGCGCGCGACGAAGCCGTCGTCGTCGCGGTCGACCTCGTCGTCGGCGTCCTCCTCGTCCTCGTCCTCGTCCGAGTTCTCGCGCAGCTCGAGGAGCACGAGCCGGCGATCCGGCTCGAAGCCGAGACCGATCATGCGGGCGCGGAACAACGGGATCGCGGGCTCGTGCACCTCCGCCTCCGATGCGTCGGGCTCGACGCCCTCGTCGGGGAAGTCGTCCGCGAGCCGATCGAGGAACGCGACCGCCTCCGTCGCGAGCAGCGCGACCTGCTCCTTCTCCACGAGCACGGTGAGACGCGCGCCGTCCTTACCCGCCTGGATGAAGAACGAGCGCTCGCCGGGACGGCCGATCGCGCCGGCACCGAGCGTGTCGACGGGGTCGAGCTCGATCACGTCACCCATCACTCACCTCTTTCGCGGCGTCCCGCCCGTCCTCGGCCGGGGGCGTGTCGGGTACCAGGTCCGCGAGGCCACCGGTGTCGTTGCACTTCAGCAACGCCGCGCCGTGCGGTGACAGCGCGAGCGCAGTGACCGACGCGGGCGACACGACGATCCGCTGGAACAGGTCGAGGTGCACGCCGGTGTAGTGGGCGATCGCCGCCTTGATCGGATCCGCGTGCGACACCACGACGACCATCTTCCCCGCGTGCGCGCCGGCGACGCCTTCGAGCGCGGCGACCATCCGCGACTGCATCGCTGCGAGCGACTCGCCACGCGGGAAGCTGGCCCGTGAGGGCGCGAGCTGGACCGTCTTCCAGAGGTCCGTCTTCGCGAGGTCGGCGAGCTTGCCGCCGGTCCAGTCGCCGTAGTCGGCCTCGATCACGCCGGGCAACGGGCGGACCTCGAGGCGGTGGCGCGACGCGATCGCGACCGCGGTCTGCATCGTCCGCTCGATCGGGCTCGCGTACACGGAGTGGATCGGCAGCGCGGCGAGCCGCTCCGCGGTCGCGTCCGCCTGCGCGCGGCCCTGGTCCGACAGGTCGATGCCCGGCGTGCGCCCCGACAGCATCGGTCCGGTCTGCGCGGTCACCGCGTGCCGCACGAGCAGCAACGTCGTGACGGACGGCGCCGCGGGCGGCGTGTCACCGTTCGTCGCCGCCGCGCCGTCGGCCACGTCGGGCGGCGCGAGCTCCGTGCTCTCCGACATCCGGACAATGGTACCGGCGGGCCTCCCGGATCCGTCCGGCGAGCGCGGACGGTCTCCGTCACAGCCGGCACTACATTCGCCCGGTGCCCGAGCTCCCCGTGCAGTTCGCCTCACAGGGGCCGCCCGAGACGGTCCTCCCGCCCGAACCGGAGGACGCGCGACGCGCGCTCGACGACGCGCTCGCGCTCGACGAGCCGCGACGCCGTGACGCGGTCGCGGCGGTCGTCGCCCGTCATCCCACGTTCCTCGACGGCTGGGCACGACTCGGAGAGCACGCGCGCGACGAGGTCGAGGCGTACGCGTGCTTCCGCGTCGGCTACCACCGCGGGCTCGACCGGCTGCGTCAAGCGGGCTGGCGCGGCAACGGGTACGTGCGCTGGGACCACGAGACCAACCGCGGGTTCCTGCGTTCGCTCGACGGCCTGCGGCGCGCCGCGGGTGCGATCGGCGAGACCGACGAGGAGCAACGTTGCGCCGATTTCCTGCGCCAACTCGACCCCGGATGGCCGCCACCCGGCGACTAGCGTGAGCCGTTCGCGAGCTCGACAGGGGAACGCATGAAGCGCGCGCTCATCACGGGGATCACGGGTCAGGACGGCCGCTACCTGTCGGACTTCCTGACGGGCAAGGGCTACCAGGTCTTCGGCGTGGTCCGCGGCCAGAACAACCCGAAGGCGCAGCTCGTGCAGGACGAGAACCCGTCCCTCGAGCTCGTGGAGGGTGACCTGCGCGACCTGTCGTCGCTCATCGCGCTCGTCGAGCAGGTCCAGCCGGACGAGGTCTACAACCTCGGCGCGATCAGCTTCGTGCAGCTGTCCTTCAAGCAGGCCGATCTGACCGCGGAGATCACCGGGCTGGGCGTGTTGCGCATGCTCGAGGCGGTGCGCATCGTGGGCGGCACCGACCGCAACCCGATCCGCTTCTACCAGGCGTCGTCGTCGGAGATGTTCGGCAAGGTGCGCGAGACGCCGCAGAACGAGATGACACCGTTCCACCCGCGCTCGCCGTACGGCGTCGCCAAGGTCTTCGGCCACCACATCACGGTGAACTACCGCGAGGCGTACGGGCTCCACGCGAGCTCGGGCATCCTGTTCAACCACGAGTCGCCGCGGCGCGGGCTCGAGTTCGTCACGCGGAAGATCACCAACTCCCTCGCGCGCATCAAGCTCGGGATGCAGAACAACATCAGCCTCGGCAACATCGACTCCGCGCGCGACTGGGGCTTTGCGGGCGACTACGTCGAGGCGATGTGGCTGATGCTCCAGCAGGACGAGCCCGACGACTACGTCGTCGCCACCGGCGAGACGCACACCGTGCGCGAGTTCCTCGACGTCGCGTTCCGTTGCGCGGGCTACGACGACTGGAAGCCGTTCGTGAAGCACGACGAGCGCTTCGAACGGCCCGCGGAGGTCGATCTGCTCATGGGCGACGCGTCGAAGGCGCGAGCGAAGCTCGGCTGGAAGCCACGTGTGAACTTCGACGAGCTCGTGCGCATGATGTACGAGTCGGACCTCGCCGAGGAGGGCGGCGGCCGCTAGACGGCTAGAGGTCCGCGACCTTCCGCGCCGCGACCGCGACGGGATCCCAGACGGGACCGAACGGGGGCGCGTACGACAGGTCGCTCGACGCGAGCTCTTCGGCCGTCATCTCACTCCAGATCGCGACCGCCATCACGTCGATGCGCTTCGCCGCGCCCTCACGCCCGAAGATCTGGCCGCCGAGCAGCCGACCCGTCCTCCGGTCGGCGATCGCCTTCACCGTGATCGGCTGCGATCCCGGGAAGTACGACGCGCGCGTCGTCGACTCGATCGTCGCCGTCACCGCGTCGAACCCCGCCCGGCGCGCATCCACCTCGCGCAAGCCCGTGCGCGCGACCTCGTAGGAGCAGATCTTCGACACTGCGGTGCCCAGGACGCCGTCGAACGTCGCGCTCCCGCCGGTCATCGTGACGCCGGCGACCCGGCCCTGCCGGTTCGCGTACGTGCCGAGCGCGATCGCCATCGGCTCGCCGGAGACGCGGTGACGGACCTCCACGCAGTCGCCCGCCGCCCACACGCCGTCGGCCGACGTGCGCATCGTCGGGTCGGTGACGATGCCGCCCGTCACCCCGACGTCGATCCCCGCCTCGCGGGCGAGCGCGCTCGCCGGCCGCACGCCCAGACCGAGGACGACGACGTCGGCGGGGATGGTGGAGTCGGCCGCGACGACCGCGCGGACACGCCCGTCGGGACCGGGCTCGAACCCGTCGACGTGCACGCCGAGCCGCACGTCGATCCCGACGGCGCGCATCGCGTCCGCGACGCGCGCGCCGATGTCGGCGTCGAGCGTCGTCATCGGCTGCTCGGCCGCTTCGACGACGGTGACGTGCGCACCGCGCATGACGAGTGCCTCGGCGACCTCGAGCCCGATGTAGCCGCCGCCGACGACGACCGCGTGCTCGGGTGGACCGGCATCGACCTCGCGACGCAGCGCGAGCCCGTCGTCGAGCGTCTGCAGCCCGTGGATCCCCGTCGCCTCGATGCCGGGCAGCTGCGGACGGACCGGTACTGCGCCCGTCGCGACGAGCAGCAGGTCGTACGGCTCGGTACGGGTTCGCCCGTCGGCGACGACGTCGACCGTCCGCCGTTGGCTGTCGATCGCCACCACGTCGTGACCGACGCGCACGTCGATGCCTCGCGCGCGGTGCTCGCTCGGAGATCGCGCGACGAGGTCGTCCGCTTCGTCCACCAGTCCGGCCACGTAGTACGGGATCCCGCACGCCGAGTACGACGTGTGCGGGGTCCGCTCGAACGCGACGATCTCGAGCTCGTCCTCCGGTCGGCGGCGGCGTGCCATCGCGGCCGCGGTCATGCCGCCGGCGTCGCCGCCGACGACCACCAGCCGTTCGCGCGGCGTCACGCGCGTCAGCTCCGCGCGCGCAACGACTCGAGCCGGTCGAGGACGCCGTCGGCTTCGGCGACGAACCGGCGGACGAGCTCCGCCGCCGGTACCAGCTCGTGGATCGCGCCGACACCCTGCCCCGCCGGATAGCACTCGCGATCGGGGTCGATGCCAGTGGTGTGCTCGTCGGCGCCCAGATGCATCCACCCGCCCTGCACCGCCTTGAAGATCTGCTGCGGGAACGGCGCGAGCTCGTCGGGATGCTGCTC
>DASRES010000059.1 GCA_035651955.1 Acidimicrobiia bacterium | reverse complement strand
GCGTGCCCTGGCCGGGGAAGACGACGGCGGGTCGTGTGAGCGCGCGTTCCAAGAAGAGAGTGCCTTTCCGGGATCCGAGAGGTCCGACCCTGCCCTCGAGTGGAGCGTTACACGTCTTGGCGGGTTACCGGTCAGTACGAGCAAAAAGATTCGTTTCGGTTGCGCGAACTCCCGGTTACCGCGGAGTAGGGCGTCGCCGCGGCCACACTGTCGCGATGGTCGACGTGCCCGACGATCCCGTCGCGTTGCTCCCGCACCGCCCGCCGTTCCGCTTCGTCGACTCGGTCGGCTCGCTCGAACCCGGGTCGGGCGTGGAGGCGCGCTACCGCGTGACGGGCGACGAGCCGTTCCTCGCCGGGCACTTCCCCGGGAACCCGATCTTCCCGGGCGTGCTGCAGCTCGAGGCGCTCGCGCAGGCGGGCGCGATCGCGTTGCTGTCGGACGAGCGCTACGCGGGGAAGCTCCCGCTGTTCGGTGGCGTCACCGACGTCCGGTTCCGCCGGCTCGTACGTCCCGGCGACGAGCTGACGTTGCGCGTCGAGATGGAGCGGTTGAGCGCGCGCGGCGGTTGGGGTTCGGCGCGCGCGACCGTCGACGGCGAGCGTTGTTGCGACGCGCGCCTGCTGTTCGCGATCGGCTAACCGGCGTCGCGACGCTGGGGGTCGCGTTCGCGCTCACGCTCGGCGGCCCGGGACTCGCGCGCCTCGAGCTCGTGCTCGACGACGTCGGGATCCTCGCCGAGGAGCAGCGCGGCCTCGGCGTCGGGATCGATGGGTTGCTCGGCCCGGACGCGCCGGGACGGGCCGACCACGATGAGGACGACACCGAGCCCGCACAAGACGAGCACGACGGTCACGAAGACGGCGATGCTCACAAGAAGACCAATCGGTTCGGGGAGACGGATCCACCTTACCGGCCGTCGGACCCCGGCACTCACGGCTTCTTCATCGTGCGCGTGATCGCGCGCGATCCGCGGTGGGGTGATCGTCGGGGGTGTGCGCGCTCACGCTTCGTTGAAGCCTGAATCGGTCCAGGACCGACTCCGCGCTCGGCGAAGCGTTACGACCGGTCGCACGGGACCGCCCGTGCCCGGACTGGGACTCGCACTCCGCCCGGGGCGGTGGCGTCCGTCCCGCTCGGGTTCATGGTCAGCTCCGCACGTGGGCGGTGAGGGCACTCCCGGCGGCATCGGTCATCGCGTTGGCGACGACGCCGGAGGGGCGCGGCGCTGCCACCGTGGCCGCCGCGGCCTCGGTCGACGACGATCGCTCCACCCGCGCAGGGGCGACCGCGGCCGTGCTCGGCGGATACCAGCCGGTGCTCGACGGCATCCGCGCGGTGGCGATCGTCATGGTGCTGCTGTTCCACACGATCCGCCGGAACCGGTCGATGTTCGCGTCGGGATAGCTCGGGGTCGACGCGTTCTTCGTCCTCAGCGGGTTCCTCATCACCACGTTGCTGCTGCAGGAGGCGCCGCTGGCGCCATGTGAGCCTGCGCAGGTTCTACCTGCGTCGCGCGCTGCGCCTTCTGCCGCTCGCCGGTGCGCTCGCGCTGACGGGCGCGATCGTCAATGTGGCGACGACGCCGACCGTCGGGGGACGGCCCGCGCCGCAGGGCGTCGTGAGCGTCCTCTTCTGCTACGCGAACTGGATGCACCTGTGGCACCCGAGCGCGCTCGGGTTCATGGGTCACGCGTGGTCGCTCGCGATCGAGGAGCAGTTCTACCTGCTGTGGCCGCCCATGCTCGTGCTCCTGCTCTGGGCGGGCTTCCGCCGCTGGCCGATCCTGCTGATCGCAGTCGCGTTCGCGTGCGCGTCGGCGGCGCTGCGCGCCTATCGCTGGTACGTCGTGTCGCATCCCCCGCGTGTCGTGACGGCGTCAGCGCTCGGGAGGTTCATCCAAGCGAAGAAGGAGTTCGCCGTCGCCGAGCACAACTACTACTCGTCGTTCATGCACGCCGACGGTCTCCTGCTCGGCTGCGCGCTCGCGGTGCTCGTCGTGTCGTTCCCCGTCGTGCAGCGCGCGGTTCCCCGGTTCGGCGCGGCGACCGCGATCGTCGGCGCGGTCGGCGCCGGTGTCGTCGTCTTCAAGGCGGGCTCGGCCGGGATCGGGTCGTTCCTGTCGTCGTGGGGCCTGCCCGTGTTCGAGCTGGGCGTGGCCGCCGCCACCGCGGCGGTCGTCCTCCGGCCCCGCCTGCTGCTCGGCCGCGCGTTGGCGAACCCAGCCGCCGTCTGGGTCGGTCGTCGCTCCTACGGGGTGTACGTGATCCACGGCGCGGTGTTCACGCTCGCGAGCGATGCGATCCACGGCGACTGGGTCCTCATCCCGACGATGTGGACGATCACATTCCTGCTCGCCGCGGTGTCGTTCCGGTTCCTGGAGACGCCCGTCCTCCGGCTCACGGACCGGTTCTCGACGCGCGCGGCGGCGCCGTCGCTGGCGGGCGCGACCGTCGGCTAGGTGTGCCCGGAGTGGGACTCGAACCCACACGCCTCTCGGCAATCGATTTTGAGTCGATCGCGTCTGCCGATTCCGCCATCCGGGCCGACCGGGAGGTTACCGGCCTCCACTCCCGGATTCCCTGGATACACGGACCAGGGTGGCCAATAGACTCCGTCCTCCCATGAACGCGTCGATGCTGCAGCGCCGGCTCGTGGACGTGAGCGAGCGCTTGAAGAAGCTGCGGGCCGAGCTGACCGTCACGGAGGAGCAGCTCGCCTTCCTCGAGGAGGAGGCCGACGACGCGCGCCTGCGGGCCCTCGTCTCGGAGACGCCGCTCGGCGACGTCGAGGCCCGCGACGCCCGCCGCCATGCGGACGCCCTGGCTCGCCAGCGCGACGCCCTCCTGCGTAGCGTCGCGGAGCTGGTCCGAGAGCAGGATCGCCTGCTCGACCGCATGTCCGCGGAGCTGTCGGCCCAGTGACCGAGACCGGAGCAGCGTCCATGTCGGAGACCGCACCCGCGTCGTCCAGTGCGACGCGCGTCGTCATCGCCGAGGACGAGGCCATCATCCGCCTCGATCTCAAGGAGCTCCTCGAAGAGGAGGGCTACGAGGTCGTCGGCGAGACCGGTCGTGGCGACGAGGCGGTCGACCTGGTCCGCAGGATGCGTCCCGACCTCGCGATCCTCGACATCAAGATGCCGGGGATGGACGGGCTGTCCGCGGCCCGCCACATCGCGGGCGAGCGGCTCGCGGCGGTCCTCATCCTCACCGCGTTCTCCCAGCGCGACCTCGTCGAGCAGGCCCGCGACGCCGGTGCGCTCGCGTACCTCGTCAAACCGTTCCAGAAGAGCGACCTGCTGCCGGCGATCGAGGTCGCGCTCGGTCGGCACTCCGAGCTGACGTCGCTCGAGCGCGAGCTCAGCGATCTCGCCGAGCGGCTCGAAGCCCGGAAGCTCATCGACCGGGCCAAGGGCCGGCTGATGGACGAGCACTCGATGAGCGAGCAGCAGGCGTGGCGCTTCCTGCAGACGAACGCGATGGACCGGCGGATGAAGGTCCACCAGGTCGCCCAGCTCGTCATCGACGGGGAGCTCACGCCGTAGCCGTTCCCGCGCTCCAAGGAGCGGCGAGCCTGCGAGCGCGACCATAGAGACATGAAGCTCCTGCTCCTCGACGGGCACTCGCTCGCGTACCGCGCGTTCTACGCGCTGCCGACCGACCTCGCGACGACGTCCGGCACCGTGACGAACGCGGTGTACGGGTTCACGTCGATGCTCGTGAAGGTTCTCGCCGACGAGAAGCCCGACTACATCGCGGTCTCGTTCGATGCCGCGGGGCCGACGTTCCGCAACGACATGGACGCCGAGTACAAGGCGAACCGGAAGGAGACACCCGACCTCTTCCGCTCGCAGATGCCACTCATCCGCCAAGTGCTCGACGCGCTGCAGATCCAGGTCGTCGAGGTGGAGGGCGTCGAGGCGGACGACGTGATCGGCACGCTCGCGCGCCGAGCGGAGGCCGAGGGCGTCGACGTCGTGGTCGTCACCGGTGACCGCGACGCCTACCAGCTCGTGCACGACCCGCACGTGAAGGTGCTCTACAACCGCCGCGGCGTGTCGGACTACGTGCTCTACGACGAGGCCGGCATCAAGGAGCGTACCGGCGTCACGCCGACCCAGTACCCGGACTACGCGGCGCTGCGCGGCGACACGAGCGACAACCTTCCCGGCGTTCCCGGCATCGGCGAGAAGACGGCCGCGAAGCTCGTCTCGACGTACGACACGCTCGAGGGCATCTTCGACCACCTGGACGAGCTGCCGCCGCGGCAGCGCACGAACCTCGGTGAGTGGCGCGACCGCGTGTTCCAGAACCGGACGATGTCGCGGCTGCACGTCGACTGCGAGGTCGGGGTCGAGCCCACCGACCTGCGGCAGGGCGCGTTCGACGCCGAGCAGGTGCGCGTCCTGTTCAACCAGCTGGAGTTCCGCACGCTGCTGCCACGCCTGTTCGAGGCCGTCGGCGAGACGGCCGCCGCGCCCGAAGCGGAAGCGCTCGAGTGCGACGTCGAGGTGCTGCGCGACAGCGACGCCGTCAGCACGCGCGTGCGCGACCTCGCGGCCGCGGGCGCGCCGTACGCGATCGAGCCGCGCTGGTCCGGCGCGCCCGGACGGTCCGCACTCGCGGGCGTCGCGCTCGCCGACGGGCAGGCGCGGGTCACGTACGTCGACGGCGACCTGCTGCACGACGCGAAGGTCGTCGACGCGCTCGACGCGCTGCTCGGCCCGTCGGGGCCGCCGCTCGTCGCGCACCGGGCGAAGGAGCTGATGCACGGCCTGCCCGTCGACGTGCGCTCGCTCGACGCCGACACCGCGGTGATGGCGTACCTGCTCGACCCGGGCGAGAACCGGTACCTGCTCGAGGACCTCGCGTTGCGGTTCCTCGGCGTCGAGACCGCGTCACCCGACGCGACCGAGGGCCAGCTCGACCTCGACGGCGCGGCGGAGGTCGACGCGACCGGCCGGCGCGCGCTCGCGGTGCTGCGCCTCGCGACCGCGCTGCGCGACGCGCTCGACAAGCGTGAGCTCACCGACCTGTACGAGCGGTTCGAGCGCCCGCTCGTGCGCGTCCTCGCGCGGATGGAGGACGCCGGCGTCCGCATCGACCTCGACTTCCTCGGCGAGCTGCGCAAGGAGCTCTCGCAGCAGTGCGAGGACCTCGAGCGTCGGATCCACGCGCACGCGGGTGAGCCGTTCGTCATCAACTCCGTCCCGCAGCTCCGGCGGGTGCTGTTCGACGAGCTCGGGCTCACACCGGTCAAGAAGACGAAGACGGGCCCGTCGACCGACGCCGACTCGCTGCAGAAGATGGCCGCGGTCAACGCGCACCCGATCCTCGACGACCTGCTCCGCTACCGCGAGGTCGACAAGCTGCGCAGCACGTACGCCGACGCGCTGCCGCCACTCGTGCAACCGGACGGGCGCATCCACGCGACCTTCAACCAGATCGCGACGACGACGGGCCGCATCTCGAGCGAGTCGCCGAACCTGCAGAACATCCCGGTGCGCACCGCGGACGGGCGCGAGATGCGCAAGGCGTTCGTCGCCGACGACGGGTGCGGGCTGCTGACCGCCGACTACTCGCAGATCGAGCTGCGCGTGCTCGCCCACCTCGCGGACGACCCCGGGCTCATCGACGCGTTCGAGCGCGACGCCGACGTCCACACGACGACCGCGTCGCGCGTGTTCGGCGTGGACGAGGCCGACGTCGACGCGTTCCAGCGCCGGTTCGCCAAGGTCGTCAACTACGGCCTCGCCTACGGGATGGAGGCCTACGGCCTCGGGCAGCGGCTCGACATCCCGACCGAGCAGGCCCGCGAGATCCTCGACGCCTACTTCGAGTCCTTCCCGAAGGTGAAGGCGTACATGGAGCAGACCGTGCGCGAGGCCCGGGCCCGCGGCTACACGACCACGATCTTCGGGCGGCGCCGTCAGATCACGGAGCTGGCCTCCGACAACTTCCGCATCCGCCAGATGGGTGAGCGGATGGCCCAGAACGCCCCGGTGCAGGGGTCGGCCGCCGACATCTTCAAGCTCGCCATGGTTCGGCTCGATACAGCACTGGAGGACGCGGGTCACCGGAGCCGGATGCTCCTCACCGTGCACGACGAGCTCGTGCTCGAGGTCCCGTTCGAGGAGCGCGACGCGGTCGAGAAGCTCGTCCGCGACGTGATGGAGGCCGTGTGCGAGCTGCGGGTGCCGTTGCGGGTCGACGTCGGGTTCGGCCCGACGTGGGCGGACGCGAAGTAGCGCACCGCCCGTTCGTCTCGCGCACGCCGCTGCTCATCGGGTTCGCAGTCGCACTCGGCGCCGGCGCCGTCCTCGCGCTGTCGGCCGCGACCGGTGGCCGGATCCACATGCTGCAGAGCGACGGCGCGTCGTTCGCGGCGATCGCGCGTGACCCGTTCGGGAACGCGTCGACGTTGCACGGGTTCCAACACGGAAGGTGGGGGATCGACGGGACGGCGTACCGCTTCGGTCGCATCACGCTGCCGCTCGCCGCGTGGGTGCTCGCGCTCGGGCATGCCCCCGCGACGACGGTGACGCTGCCCGTCGTCGTCGCGATCGGGTGGGGCGCCGCGGTCGCGACTGCATGCGAGCTGTGCGTGCGGTACGGACGGTCGGTGTGGCTCGGCCTCGTCGTGCTCGCGACGCCGTACACGCTGATGTGGCTCCGGACGCCGCATCTCGTGTCGGAGTCGCTCGTCCTTGCCCTCGTTCTCGCGTCGTACCTCGCGTGGACCGACGACCGCCGCGGGCTCGCGCGCGTGCTTGCCGCGGCCGTGGTCCTCGCGCGCGAGGTCAGCCTCCTCGCGTTCGTCCCGGTGGTGTGGCGTGACGTCCGTCGACGCGGACGGGTCGCAGTACGCGACTGGTCGCTCGTCGTCGTCCCGTACGCCGCGTGGTGCTGCTGGCTGCGCGTGCGGATCGGGACGTTCCCCTTCACGGACCCGGCGGGGTCACGGCGCAACGCGCTGGCGCTCCCGTTCGTCGGCATCGCGCGCAGCTATGGAGGCGCGGTCCCTGCTCAGGCGTTGCTCGCACTCGCCGGTGCGCTCGGCACGCTCGTGCTCGGGTGGTACGTCTGGCGTGAGCGGCGGTGGTTCCCGGTGCGTGACGGCGCGATCTGGATGTGCGCGTTCGTTCCCTGTCTCGGGACGAGCGTCTGGAGGTTGTGGGTCGAGGTGACGCGTGTCGTCAGCGTGACGCAGTCGCTGTTGCTGCTCGCCGCCGTCGCCGGTGCTCGGGTCGGTGCTCGCGACGCGGAACGCGAGCGGGATCAGGCCGCGGTCGCGTAGTCGGACGGGCCCGTCGGCGTCGTCGCGACGAGCGCGGCGGCGTAGCGGACGCGGCGCCAGTCGGCCTCGTCCTCGCCGCTGGAGAGGATCTTGTCGATGTCGAGCACGAGGCGCGCCGCTTCCTCGGACGCGTCGAGACCGGCGCGCTCGAACGCCTCGCGCATCTCGTCCGCGCGGTTCCGGATCCACACCCGCTCGTGCGGCGCGTAGACGTTGCGCTCCGCGTCGAGCACCGCCTCTGCGATGGCAACCCCGTTCATCTCCATGCCGCTCTCGTCGTCTGGCTGCGCGGGGCGTTGAGCCTGACGCAGACGAATCATCCGCGCGGACGATGGCGTCAGCTGTCGGGTGCCCAAGCCTGGAGGTCGCCGTTGCTGGTGCTCTCGAAGACCTTGCCGTTCGAGATCGCGAGCAGGCCGGGGAGCTGGTTCACGTTCGGCGGCCCGAGGGCGACGGGTGTGCCGATCGGGCTGAGCGTCCCCTGCTGGAACGCCTCGATGGTCCCTGCGGTGTTGAAGTTGAAGACGCCGAGGACGACGACGTCGTCGGCGAGCGAGGGCGCGAGCGTGAGCCCGTTGTTCAGCAACGCCGTGTGCAACGGGTTGCAGACGACCGGCGTGCCGCTGCACCCCGTCGTCCCGTCGGTCGAGAACTCGTCGAGCTCGCAGAAGCCGGCATACAGGTTGCCGTCGGGCCCGATCGCGGGCGTGACCGCGAAGCTCGACTTCGTCTGATCGGTCCACAACGGTGCGCACGTGGTGGGCGTGCCCGCGCAGTTGCGCAATCCGGCGGCGTCGAACGCGAAGACGTTGCTCGGGTTCGCACCTGCCGCTTGGTACACGACGTTCCCCGAGACGACGGGCCACCCGTCGGTCGCCGCCGCTCCGACGTCGCCCGTCCACAGCGGTGTGCAGGTGACCGGCGTGCCGGAGCAGCCGTTCTGGCCGGCCGGGTCGAACGCGTCGAGCGCGTCGCCGACGGGGTAGTACACGAAGGAGCTCGTGACCGCGGGCGCAGGCAGGTTGCCGATTCCGCCGTACTCGTCGGGGGCTGCCGCCTGCCAGAGCGGTGCACACGTGCGCGGCGTTGTGCCCGTGCAGTCCGTCGTCCCGGTTGCGTCGAACGCGTAGAGCGTGCCGTCGGCGCCGCCGATGAACACCGTCGTCCCGTCCGTTGCCGGATCCGTCGTCACCGGCAGCGACGACGCGCCACCCGCGGACGCGGTCCACAGCGGGTTGCAGACCGTCGGCGTGCCGGAGCAGTTCGTCGATCCGTCCGCTGCGTACGCCTGCAGCTGGCCGGCGTCGCTGTGGATGAACACCCGGTTGCCGGAGACGGCGACCGACGACGGGGTGTTCGTCGTCGACGCAGGCTCGACCTGCGCGGTCCAGACACGGTGCAGCGTCGTCCAGTCGTCCGAGCGGACCGCGCGCTCCGCCGCGTTGAAGCCGGTGTGGACGGGATTGCCCGCGACGTCCAGCCAGCCGCACGCCGAACACGCCAGCGCGAGCGCGGCGACGATGACGACGAGCGCACGACGACCCCGATGCCGTGTCCTGACCCACCCCCCGGCAGACGCGGACCGCGGCCATCATCGTGCGGGCCGCGACAACCCGCAACCGCCGGCCCGGCCACGCGTCAAGATGCGTCTGTATCCACGCGGCGGAAGGCGGCGAGCATGGTCACCCTGCACATCGAGCACGCGATCACGGATCTCGACACGTGGCGGTCGGCGTTCGACGCGTTCGCCGACGCGAGACGGCAGGCCGGTGTGCGCGCCGAACGGCTCCGACAGCCCGTCGACGATCCGCATTCCATCGTCGTCGATCTCGACTTCGCGACGGTCGACGAGGCGAGCGCGTTCCTGCGCTTCCTGAAGGAGCGCGTCTGGGCCGTCCCGGAGAACGCGCCGGCACTCGACGGCGTCCCGCAGACGATGATCCTCGGCGACGTCGCGGAGACCGCGTGACGATCGCGAGCTCACGTCCGCGCGTTGCGTCCGTCGCGGTGGTGGCCGCCATCGCGGTCGGTGCGTGCTCCGGCGGTCATCCGAGCGCGCGCTCGCGCGCGGCGTCACTCTGCGAGAGCTCGCTGCACCGGCACATCGTGAGCAGCTCGGCAACGACGGTCGGGGACGTGCGTGCCCTATCGGGCGGTCCGCTCGGCGCGCACGTCACGGCGGACGCGTTCCCCGATGCGCCGCCGACCGCGTTCGCGGCGTGGTGCTGGACCGCGTCGCGAACGACGTACGAGGCGTACGCGGTGACGAAGGGCTTCCGCCCCCGTGGCGTGGCGGGCTACGACCGGACAGCCGGGATGCCGACGCCGTCGGGACCACCGATCATCCGGTGATGTCCTCACGCGCTCCAGACGGTCCCTGGTTCAACGAGGTTGCGGACTTCCTCGGGCGCGCGTACTTGCGCAACGCGTTCACGAAGGGGACGGAGCAGGAGGTCGAGTTCCTCGCCGACGCGCTCGCGCTCGCACCGGGGATGCGGGTCCTCGACGTCGGGTGCGGGCCCGGTCGTCATTCGCTCGCGCTCGCGCGGCGCGGGATCCGCGTGCACGGGATCGACCTGTCCGACACGTTCGTCGCGCTCGCGCGCGAGGCCGCAGCACGCGAGCAGCTCGGCGCGCGCTTCGACGTCCTCGACGTCCGCGACCTCGCGTTCGACGCGCAGTACGACGCGGCCGTCTGCCTCTGCCAGGGTGGGTTCGGGCTGCTCGGTGGGCGCGACGAGGAGGAGGTGCTGCGCCGCATCGTGCGCGCGGTCCGTCCCGGGGGCGGGCTCGCGCTGACCGCCTTCTCCTCCTACTTCGCGGTGCGGTTCCTCGAGCAAGGGGAGTCCTTCGACGCGACGACCGGTGTGCTCCACGAACACTCGACCGTCCGTGACGACGACGGCAACGAGCGCGAGTTCGATCTCTGGACGACCTGCTTCACGGCCCGGGAGCTCCGGCTCCTCGCCGCGAGCGTCGGCCTCGCCGACATCGAGATCCACGGCTCCACGCCGGGTCGATACGGTCGTCGAGTGCCGTCGCTCGACGAACCCGAGCTGCTGCTGCTCGCACACCGCTGATGACTCGATCGCTCTCTCGGCTCCGCCCTCCCGCCCTCCGGGCAGGGCTCCGCCTGCGATCGCACTGGGGTAACCCCTACTGCCAGGGCTTGTGGCGCTGTAGCCTGGGCTCGAGCCCTCGCCCGAGGGCCATCTTCCGCGTCCGGCGGACCGCACCCCATCCGAACCACCCGAGGGGCGCAGTGTGCCGTCGGCACGGACGATCCCGTTGTCAGAGGAGCACCGAGGTTGTCGCAGCAGGAGCCGACGGCGGTCACGACCGCCGTCCCGGAAGCAAGCGGGACGCCCGCACCCGAGGCGTCCCCGAGCGGTGACGCGAACGCCACCGCCTCCACCACCCCCGGCGCGTCGGACGGCGCGACCGACACGAGCACGCCGGAGATCGACCAGGACGCGCCGGTCGTCCTCGACGACCTCGGCGGCCAGTCCCTCTCGGACGCGATCGACGCCACGATCGTCGAGTTCGACGAGGGCGGTCTCGTGACGGGCACGGTCGTGAAGATCGACAGCGACGAGGTGCTGCTCGACATCGGCTACAAGTCCGAGGGCGTGATCCCCTCGAAGGAGCTCTCGATCCGCAACGACGTCAACCCGGCCGACGTCGTCCAGCTCGGCGAGGAGGTCGAGGCGCTCGTCCTCCAGAAGGAGGACAAGGACGGCCGGCTCATCCTTTCGAAGAAGCGCGCGCAGTACGAGCGCGCGTGGGGGAAGATCGAGCAGCTGAAGGAGGCCGAGGGCGTCGTCGAGGGTCCGGTCATCGAGGTCGTCAAGGGCGGCCTCATCCTCGACATCGGCTTGCGCGGCTTCCTGCCCGCGTCGCTCGTTGACCTGCGCCGCGTGCGCGACCTGCACCCGTTCGTCGGCCGCACGCTGCACGCGAAGATCATCGAGCTCGACAAGAACCGCAACAACGTCGTGCTCTCTCGGCGCGCGTACCTCGAGGAGACGCAGCGCGAGCAGCGCGACGAGTTCCTCGCCAACCTCAAGCCCGGCGAGGTCCGCAAGGGCGTCGTGTCGTCCGTCGTGAACTTCGGCGCGTTCGTCGACCTCGGTGGCATGGACGGCCTCGTCCACGTGTCCGAGCTGTCGTGGAAGCACGTCGACCACCCGAGCTCCGTCGTGCAGGTCGGTGACGAGGTGACCGTGCAGGTGCTCGACGTCGACCTCAGCCGCGAGCGCATCTCGCTGTCGCTGAAGGCGACCCAGCAGGACCCGTGGCAGGAGTTCGCCAGCAGCCACCAGGTCGGCGAGCTCGTGTACGGCCGGGTGACGAAGCTGGTGCCCTTCGGGGCCTTCGTCCAGGTCGGCGACGGGATCGAGGGGCTCGTCCACATCTCCGAGATGGCGGTCCACCACGTCGAGGCGCCCGAGCAGGTCGTGTCGCCCGGCGAAGAGCTGTGGGTGAAGATCATCGACATCGACCTCGACCGCCGGCGGATCTCCCTCTCGATCAAGCAGGCGGCCGAAGGCGGGGTCGTGGCCGCCGAGTACCAGGACCTGTACGGCGAGCACGCCTACGACGAGCAGGGCAACTACATCGGCCCCGACTACGTCGCGGAGGCGGACGCCGACGGCGGCGACACACCCGCCGGCGAGCCCCCCGCCGAGGGCTGACGCCAGGCGAGCACCCACGCCACCCCCGAGCTTTGGTGGATCCGACACCCCAGCGGTGTCGAAGCCACCAGAGCTCGGGACCGTCGCGCGCCGCGCGACCCGCCTGACGGCGCTGCTGGGCCGATCGGCTCATTGCCACGCAGCGTGACCTTCCTCATACTGCGGCCTGCGCCACGCTGCGCGCGCACCAGCGAACGCAGTGTCGCACCAAGTGGCTGTGGCCCGCCCGACCGGCGGGCGGAGGAACGTGAGGATTGGCGTGGGCAATCGTCGAACCCTGATCGCGGTGGTCGCACTGCTCCTGGCCGCCGCCGCCGGCGTGGGCGCCTGGGCGTACACGTCGGGTGCGGACCAGCGGGCCCAGGACCGGGCCAAGCTCGTCGAGGCGTACGTGGCCAGGCAGGACATCGCCCGGGGCACGTCGGGCGACCAGATCGCCGCCGGCCTGCTCGAGAAGCGTGAGGTCCCGCGCTCGGCGATCCCGTCCGACGCCGTGCGCCAGACCGCGGTCATGAAGGGCAAGGTCACCCTCGCGCCGATCTCGGCCGGGCAGTTCATCGTGGCGAGCCAGTTCGTGGCGCCCGGCCAGGGCGGCGGCGTGACCGGCACGCTCAACCCGGGCAAGGTCGCGATCACGATCTCCGTCGACGACAAGGGCGGGGTCGCCGGGTTCATCCAGCCCGAGGACCACGTCAACGTCATCGCGATCGCCAAGGTCCGCAAGGACCCGAACGCGCCGTTCAACGCCGCGCTCCCGGACAACGTCGCCGACTACGTCGTCCAGAACGTGCGCGTGCTCGCGGTCGGTGAGGGCACCGCGGCCCCGTCGTCGCCGAGCAACGGCAACAGCACCACGTCGACGACGACGGCTTCGCAGACGTCCCAGAACCGGGGTCTCGTCACCGTCGAGGTCAACCCGACCGACGCCGAGCGCGTCGCCTTCGCACAGCAGATGTACCCGATCTACCTGACGCTCGTCCCGGCGAACTACACGCCGCAGAACGTCCCGACGGTCGGCGACATGGCGCAGCTGCCGGCGCTGGCGAACCTGCTGGCCCAGTACTGATCCCGGAATCGCCGAGCGGAGCACGGAGACGAAGCCGAGGCGTGGCCGGATGGCCGGGACGCCGGAGCGGAGTCGACCAAGAGGAATGGCCTACGAGATGGACTACGACGGCAACACTGCCCTCAGCGCCGAGCCGGAGTCGACCCGCTACGACGTGTGGGTCGTCGAGCCCGACCCGGCCCTGCGCCAGAAGCTGGCGCTGCGCATCGGCGGGGCGTCGGGGACGTTCGACTCGATCCCCGCGCTGGTCAGCCGGTTGGTCGGTTCCGCGGGACCGGCCGGTGGGCCGGCCGTGCGGGCCCGGGAGACCGCGCTCGGTGTGGTCGTCCTCGGTCCCGGCCTCGCCGACGGCGAGGGCGTGACCCGGGCCCGGGCGCTCGGCGACGCGCACCCGGAGCTCGGGATCGTGCTCGTCGCATCCGAGCTCTCGACGGGTCTCTTGCAGCAGGCGCTGCGGGTCGGCGTGCGCGACGCGCTGTCGCTCGCGGACGCCGACCAGGCGCTGCGGGCCGCGGTGGCCCGGGTCGGCACGCAGATGCTCGCCGCGGGCGGCCGCCTCGACGCCCGGGAGGCCCACGACCGTCCCGGCCGCGTGATCGTCTCGTTCTCGACCAAGGGCGGCGTCGGCAAGAGCATGCTGGCGACCAACCTCGCGTCGGGGCTCGCGAAGCGGTCGGCGAAGCCGGTCGCGATCGTCGACGCCGACCTGCAGTTCGGCGACGTCGCGGTGCTCCTCGGCGTGTCGCCCGAGCGCTCGGTCGTCGACGCCGTCTCCGCGCTCCACCAGGGCGAGCCCGAGGCCCTGCGCGAGCTCATGGTGAAGCACCCCGACACCGGGCTCCTCGTCCTCCCGGCGCCGGTCGAGCCGTCCGCCGCGGACCAGGTGACGCCCGAGCAGATGCTCATGATCGTCGAGGCGCTCCGCCGGTGGTGCGCGTTCGTCGTCGTCGACATGCCACCCCACTTCGACGACACGGTCCTCGCGCTCATCGAGGGCGCCGACGACGTGCTCGTCGTGGCGAGCATGGACATCCCGAGCATCAAGAACCTCAAGGTCGGCATCCAGACGCTCGACCTGCTGTCGCTCGCCGGCGACAAGGTCAAGCTCGTCCTGAACCGTGCCAACGCCAAGGTGAAGCTCGACGTCAGCGAGGTCGAGAAGGCGCTCGCGCTGAAGACGTCGTTCCAGGTGCCGTCCGACATCGCCGTGCCGCAGGCCGTCAACCGTGGCGTGCCGGTCGTCGTCGACCAGCCGAAGTCGCCGTCGGCGCGGGCGCTCGAGCACGTCGCGGACGTCATCTACGGCGAGACCGGCGGCATCGCCGCGGCGCCACAACCGGAACCGGCCACCGAGCTCCTGCCGAAGCGCCGCCGCTTCGGTCGCGGGTGATCCCCACCGACTCGAGGGAGAGCCGATCGTGAACATGCCCCAACACACCCGCTGGCAGGACTTCCAGCGCACTCCGCTCTCGGCCCGCACGAGCGCGCTCGAGGAGATGCGCCAGAAGCTGCACCAGCACGTGATCCAGGAGCTCGGGCCGACGCTGAACGACCAGCGCGTGTCCGAGGTGGAGCTCCGCCGCCAGGTGCACGACGTGCTGCACCGCGCGATCGGCGAGGAGCGGGCCGCGCTCACCTCGATCGAGCGGACCCGCCTCATCCAGGACGTGTCCGACGACGTCCTCGGCTACGGCCCGATCGACCGGTTCCTGAAGGACCCGTCGATCACCGAGGTCATGGTCAACGGCGCGACCGACGTCTTCATCGAGCGGCGGGGGCGCATCGAGCCGACGAACGTCGCGTTCGCCGACGACACGCACCTGCGCCGCATCATCGACAAGATCGTGAGCCAGGTCGGCCGGCGCGTCGACGAGGCGACGCCGATGGTGGACGCCCGCCTGCCCGACGGGTCCCGCGTCAACGTCGTCATCCCGCCGCTCGCGATCGGCGGGCCGTTCCTGACGATCCGGAAGTTCTCGGCCGACCCGTACACCGTCGACGACCTCATCCGGTTCGGCACGATGACGCCGCAGGTGGCGCGCTTCGTCGACGCCTGCGTGCGCGGCCGGCTCAACATCGTCATCAGCGGCGGTACCGGCACCGGCAAGACGACGCTCCTCAACGTGCTGTCGTCGTTCATCCCGTCCGACGAGCGCATCGTGACGGTCGAGGACGCGAAGGAGCTCCAGCTCCACCAGCAGCACGTGCTGCCGCTCGAGTCCCGCCCGGCGAACATCGAGGGCCGGGGCGAGGTCCGCATCCGCGACCTCGTCCGCAACGCGCTGCGCATGCGACCCGACCGGATCGTCGTCGGCGAGGTCCGCGGCGCCGAGACGCTCGACATGTTGCAGGCCATGAACACCGGCCACGAGGGCTCGATCACGACCGTCCACGCGAACACGCCGCGCGACGCGCTCTCCCGCATCGAGACGATGACGCTGATGGCCGGCATGGAGCTGCCCATCCGGGCGATCCGCGAGCAGATGGCGTCCGCGCTCGACCTCGTCATCCACCTCGCCCGCATGCGTGACGGCTCGCGCCGCATCACGCACGTCAGCGAGGTGATGGGCATGGAGGGCGACGTCGTCGTGCTCCAGGACCTGTTCCTCTTCGACTACGGGATGGGCGTCGACGGCGACGGCCGCAACGTCGGGCACCTCAAGAGCACGGGCATCCGCCCGCAGTTCTCGGAGCGGCTGACGGACCACGGCATCGCCCTCGACCCGGAGCTCTTCCGCCAGGAGGCGTTCGCCCGGAAGGTGGTGGGTCTGCGATGACCGCCGTTCCCCTCGCTCTCACGCTGTCCGGCACGGCAGGTCAGGCGCTCGTCGTCGGGCTGACCGTGCTCGCGGTGTTCGGCGTCGCGTTCGCGCTGCTGCACGTCTTCGCACGCGAGCGCGACGACGTCGAGCAGCGCCTGACCGCGTACGAGGACTCGCTCGTCGCGGCGACGGCCCGCACGGCCGATGGCGGCGAGCGCCAGCTGTCGGAGACGAAGATCGTCCAGGACGCGATCGGCCTGACGTCGAAGCTCGCGACACGCGCAGGACTGCTCGACCGGGTCGAGAACGCGATCGCCCGCGCCGAGGTCCCCGTGCGGGCCGAGGAGGCGCTGTTCTTCTACGCGGCGGCGGTCGTGCTGGCGTTCGTGCTCGGTGCGGTGCTGTTCGGGTCGCCGTTCGTCGGCCTCTTGCTCGCGCTCGGTGTCGGCGTCGTGCCCGCCGTCCTCGTGGCGCGCAAGGCGCGCAAGCGGCTCCGGACGTTCGAGGAGCAGCTGCCCGACACGCTCAAGCTCCTCGCCGGCTCGCTGCGCGCCGGCTTCTCCTTCCTGCAGGGCATCGACGCCGTGACGAAGGAGGCGCCCGAGCCGACCCGCAAGGAGATGATGCGGGTCTTCGGCGAGGCCCGTCTGGGACGGCCGGTCGAGGACGCGCTCTCCGACGCGGCGGAGCGCATGAGCAGCCGCGACCTGGCGTGGGCGGTCATGGCCATCCGCATCCAGCGCGAGATCGGCGGCAACCTCGCCGAGCTGCTCGACACGGTCGCCGACACGATGGCGGACCGCGACCGGTTGCGCCGGGAGATCAGCGCGCTGACCGCGGAGGGCCGGATGTCGGGGATCGTGCTCGGCATCTTCCCGCCCGCCTTCGGCGTCGTCCTCTACGCGATGCAGCCCAGCTACATGAAGCTCCTGTTCGACGACCCGATGGGCATCGCGGCCGTGATCGGCGCGGCCGTCATGGCCGTCATCGGGTTCGCCTGGCTCCGCAAGATCGTCGCGATCGAGGTCTGACCGATGGAACTCGCAATCATCGTCATCGCTGCCGCCGCGGCGGGGTCCGCCGGCATCCTGCTCGCCACCGGTGTGCTGCAGCGCGCCGAGCTGCGCACCGCGCTCCGTCAGCTCGACGGGTACCAGGTCGCCGGGTCGCGCCAGCAGGAGATGCTCAGCCCGCTGAACCGGCGCGTCCTGACCCCGCTGGCGAACGGCCTCCTCGGTCTCGCCCGCCGCTACACGCCGCACGGCTACGTCGAGAAGACGCGCCAGAAGCTCGTCGTCGCGGGCAACCCGGACCGGCTCGACGTCGACCAGGTCCTGATCTTCAAGGCCCTCGCCGCGGTGTCGCTCCTGGTGTGGATCCCGCTGACGTTCGGCCTGCTCGGCCTCTCCGGCCCCCTCGCCGTGCTCTTCGTCGGCGTGCTGTGGGTCGTCTCGTTCCTCGCGCCCGACCTCGTGATCTCGAGCAAGACCAAGGCCCGCCAGCACCAGATCGCCGTGCAGCTCCCCGACGTGCTCGACCTCCTGGTGATCTCGGTCGAGGCCGGCCTCGGGTTCGACCAGGCCGTCGACCGCACGGCCGCGGCCGTGCCCGGCGCCCTGAGCGAGGAGTTCCGCCGGATGCTCCAGGAGACCCGCATCGGTGCCACCCGGGCCGACGCCCTCCGGGCGATGGAGGAGCGGACGCAGGTCCCCGAGCTCCGGTCGTTCATCCTCGCGATGCTCCAGGCGGACACGTTCGGCGTGTCGATCGCCCGGGTCCTGCGGACGCAGGCCGACGAGATGCGGGCGCGCCGCCGGCTCCGGGCGCAGGAGCTCGCCCAGAAGGCGCCCGTGAAGATGCTGTTCCCGTTGGTGTTCTGCATCTTCCCGTCGATCTTCGTCGTGGTCCTCGGCCCGGCGGTGATCAACCTGTCGCGGAACCTCTAGCCCGAAGCCCTCAAGCCGCCCGCTCGGGAGCCGAGGGAGGTCACGAGGGCCGCATCGCGGTCCGAGCGTCCGACCCGAGGGCTCACGTTGGCGATCACCGGTGACCGCGTCGCCGAGCGCGAAGCGTCCGTCGCGCGACCCGAGGCGCCCGACGAGGACGGGCGCGGCCGGGGGCTCCGTCTCGACGTCGTCTACACGGCGGCCTTCGCCGTCCTCGGATGGACGATCGGCGTCGGCCGGCTGGACGACAACTCGTTCTTCCTGCACCTGACGACGGGCCGGCTCATCCTCGACCGCGGGATCCCGCACGCCGACCCGTACTCGTTCACGGCGCACGGTGCGCGCTGGATCGCGCAGTCATGGCTCGCCGAGGTGCTCTACGGCGCGCTCGACCGCGCGTTCGGCGCGGCCTCGATCCGGTTCCTCGGTGGGGTCGTCGCCGCCGCGATCGCCGCGCTCGTGTTCCGCCTCGCCCTCCGCCTCGTGCGCGACCGGACGCGCGCCGTCGGGCTGACGGTCGCGGTGTTCGGGTGCATGTTCGCCCTGTGGTCCGAGCGACCGCTCGTCCTCGCGGCGCTCGCGTTCCTCGCGCTCGTGTGGATCGTCGAGGTGCCCGACAGCTGGGCCGGCCGGCACGCGCTCGTCGTCGTCCCGCCGCTGATGTGCGTCTGGGCGAACGTCCACGGCACGTTCCTGCTCGGCTTCGCGTTCCTCGGCCTCCACCTCGCGGGCCGGTGGCTCGAGGGCCATTCGCCCTCGACCGGACGCGAGCGGGTACTGCTCACGGCCGCCGTGGCCGGCGCGCTCGTCTGCCTCGTCAACCCGTACGGGCCCGCGCTGCTCACCTTCCCGCTCGGCCTGCTGAGCCGCGGCGCGGTGCTGGCGAAGGTCGTCGAGTGGAAGTCGCCGGACTTCCGCACCTTCCAGGGCCAGGCGTTCGCGGTCTGGCTCGTCGTCCTCCTCGTCGTGCTCGCCCGTGGTCGCGACCGCGTGTCGCGTCGCGACCTGATCGTCACGATCCCGTTCGTCCTGCTCGCGCTGTGGGCGCAACGCAACATCGCCGTCGCCGCGTTCGCGACGCTCCCCGTCGCCGCACGCGCGTTCGCGCTGCCGGACGACGCCGAGACGCGAGAGCGGCGGGCCGACCGGCTGCCGACGGGACGTCTCCTCGTGGCGCTCCTCGCGCTCCTGCTCGTGTACACGTCGGTCGACGTCCTGAAGGGCCCCGCGTTCGACCTGAACGGGAACCCGGTGGACGCGATGCAGGCCGTCGAGCGATCAGGCCTGCTCGGCCGGCGGGTCGCGGAGTGGAACGGGTGGGGCGGCTACGTCGCGCTGAAGTACTGGCCGCGCCAGCAGCTCTTCATGGACGACCGCTTCGACATGTACCCGGTGCCGTTCATCCAGGAGACGTTCGAGCTCCAGGACGCGACGCCCCAGTGGGCATCGGTCCTCCGGCGGACGGGCGTCGAGGTCGTCGTGTGGCCCACGAAGGACCCGCTGTCCCAGGTCCTCGAGCAGTCGGCCGACTGGATGCGGATCCACCGGGACCCGACGGCCGTCGTGTTCGTGCGCCGCGACGTGGCGCGGGCCCGCCACCTCACCGCGGCCTGACCACGGACGCGACGAGGCCGCAGGCACGGAGCCTGCGGCCTCGGTCGCTCACGGGTTGGATCAGTTGAGGTTCGTGCTCGCGTTCGAGAACTTGCTGTTCACCTGGTTGCCGAGCAGCTTCACGCCGGCGATGACGACGAGGGCGATGAAGGCGACGAGGAGGATGTACTCCACGAGGTTCGCCCCACGCTCGTCCTTGGCGAACTTGCTCTCGAGCCAGGTCTTGAGGATGAACAGGTTCATGCTGGTGCTGCCCCTTCCGGCGCTGGGATGGTGGTGTCGGTCCGTTGTGGTCACGGCGTGGACGCAGTATGAACACGCACCGTGGTCGCCGGAATAGGGCAACCGACCCATTTTGGCTGGTAGGAGCGGGTATAGGCCGTCCGGCCCAGGCGCGGCCGAGCCCGCCGCACGGCCGCGTTCCGTGACCGCTACCGGAGCTGGACGATGCCCATGCGGACGCCGCTGAGGACGGCCTGCGTGCGGTCCCGGGCGTCCAGCTTCACGTAGATCGACGCAAGGTGGTTCTTCACCGTCTTCGCGCTGATGAACAGGTCGCGCGCGACCTCGGTCGTCGAGCGACCGTCGGCGATCGCCTGGAGGATCTCCTCCTCCCGCTTCGTGAGCGGTGACGGCGGCGGCGCGTCCTCGGCCGGGCTGCGGAACTGGCCGAGCAGCGACGCGGCGAGGTCGGGGGAGAGCATCGTCTCGCCCTCGGCCGCCGACTCGACCGCTTTGACGACCTCCTGCAGCGAGCAGTCCTTGGTCAGGAAGGCGACGGCGCCGGCGTCGATGGCGTCGGCGAGCAGCGACTCCTCGCCGTGCATCGTCAGCATCACGACCCGGGCGTCGGGCGCGAGCTCGCGCACGCGCCGGGTGGCCCGGATGCCGTCGAGGACCGGCATCGTCACGTCCATGACGACGACGTCGGGCTGCATCCGGCTCGCGAGCGTCGCCGCCTCCTCGCCGTCGCCGGCCTCGCCGACCACGTCGAGCCCCGCGTCCTCGAGCGAGCGACGGAGGGCCTGCCGCAAGAGCTGGTGATCGTCGGCCAGCAGAACCGTGGTCATCTCCGAACCTCGACCTCCACGCACACCCGGGTGCCCGGGCCGGACTCGCCGTCGACGACGAGCCGGGCGCCGATCGCGTCGGCGCGCTCGCGCATCCCGACGAGCCCGAACGACTCGCTGCCCACATCGGCCGCCCCGAAGCCGCGCCCGTCGTCGCGGACCTCGAGCCGCGCCCGTCCGTCGGTCACGAGCCAGATCACGTCGACGCGGGAGGCACCGGCGTGCCGCTCGACGTTGACGAGGGCCTCCTGGGCGATCCGCCACATCTCCTTCTCGATCTGTATCGGCAGGCGGTGGCCCGATGTTTGGGCCGAGAGCCGGGTCGCGATGCCGCTGCGCTGCTCCATGCGCCCGAGCTGCTCGCGCGCGAGGTCGGCCAGCGAGGCGGTCTCGGTGACGGTGGCCCGCAGCTCGGAGAGCGTCTCGCGCAGCTCGCGCACGACGTCCCGCACGACCTCGTTCAGCGCGTCGAGCTGCTGCGGCGGAGCCGGGGTCCGGGCCGCGGCGAGCCGCTCGAGCTCGAAGCCGACGTACGCGAGCGACTGGGCCAGGCGGTCGTGGAGGTCACGGGCGATGCGGGCCCGTTCGGCCTCGGCGGCGAGCGTGCGGATCCGCCCGAACCACAGCGCGTTGTCGACGGCGAGCGCGAGCGGGTCGGCCATCTGGTCGAGATATGCGGCGTCGCCGTCGCCGAAGCGGCCGGGGTCGACGTGCTCGACGGCCACGACGCCGACGACGTTCCCCCGCGGCGTCCGCAGGACCGCGTACATCCCGCTGCGCGCGGTCGGGGACCAGCCCTGCCCGTCCACCCGGAAGAAGTCGTCGACGACCACGGTCGACGTCCGCGGCGACCGGACGAGCGCCCGGACCGCCTCGGGCAGGGCCTCGCCGTGGAGGAGGCGGGGGAGCCGGACGCCTTCCGCGAGCTCGACGCGCCAGCCGCCGGTCGCGTCGTCGTGCACGGCGACGACCGCGGCACTCGCGTCGAATCGCTCGGCGAATCGCCGCGAGGCGGACGCGACGACGTCGCCGAGATCGAGCGATGCCGGCAGCGTCTGGGCCACGTGGTGCAACGCGAGCAGCAGGTCGTTCGCCGTGGCCATGCGTGTCATCTGGTCGAGGGTCTGCTCCTGGCGGGCCGCGGCCTCCACCGAGAGGCGCCGGCCGAGGCCCCCGATCGCGGCACTCGCGAAGAACGCGACGCCCGCCTGCAACCCCACCGCGACGACGGGCTGGGTCGCGCCCTCGGCCAGCTCGGCGAGCAGCACCGCACTCGTCACACCCAGCGCGGCCGGGAGGCCGGCGTCGGTGCCCCAGCCGAAGCCGACGAGCGCGAGCGCGGGGACGGGTGTCAGCAGGAACGGGCTGTCGGCGCGGCCGCTGAGAACGACGGCGACGGTCAGGACGACGACGTCGAGCCCGGCGATCGCCGCGGCAGTGCGGGTCGTCGGGTCGGGGCGGACGGGCCGGAGCGTGCGCCAGACCGTGTTGCCGACCACGACCGCGGCGGCGAGCAGCGACGCCTTGTCGGCCCGGTCCCGGCCCGTCACGAGGAGCAGGACGCCGAGCGCGAGCGTCGCCCAGCGCAACGCCGTCGCGAGCGGCGCGACCTGGTCGAGCACGCCGTTGGCGCGCCGCTCGATGCGCCGCCGGTCGGCCCGGGTCACGGGCGGGATCGGCGCGAGCGGTCGGGGCGGGTGGCCGCGACGGCGGAAGGCGTGGAGTTGCTCCACCTCGCGTGTATCGGAGCGAGGGCCGCCGTCCTGAACGCTCGTATCATCCCGCCCGTGCTGGCCGTGGCGCTCACGGGTGGGATCGGCTCGGGGAAGTCGACCGTCGCGGATGCGCTGCGGCGCCGCGGCGCGGTGATCGTCGACGCCGACGCGATCGCGCGTGAGGTCGTCGAGCCGGGGCAGCCCGCCTTCGACGAGATCGTCGAGCGATTCGGGCCGGCCGTCGTCGGTGCCGACGGCCGGCTCGATCGTCCCGCGCTGGGCGCGATCGTCTTCGGGGACGAGCAGGCCCGGAAGGACCTCGAGAAGATCACCCATCCCCGCATCGGGGAGGAGTTCGTGCGGCGGATGGGAGCCGGGCCGCCCGACGGCGTGGTCGTGTGCGACGTGCCGCTGTACGTGGAGTCACCCGAGGCGAAGCGCGGCTACAGCGAGGTGATCGTGGTCGAGGCGCCGGTCGACGTCCGGCTCGCGCGGCTCGAGCAGCGCGGCGTGCCGCGTGACGACGCGATGCGCCGGATGGAGGCACAGGCGACCGACGAGGAGCGCCGCGCGGTCGCGACGTACGTCGTCGACAACGGCGGCTCGCTCGACGACCTCGAGCGCCAGGTCGACGACGTGTGGGCGTCGCTGCAGGAGAAGGCCGCCGCGACCGCGTGAACCGTCCATGCGTCGTTCGTCGTCGTCCAGCAACGACGAACGACGCATGAAGCCCGGGTTCGCTGACACACCCCGCCGGTACCCTGAGCCCATGCCCGCGATCGAGCTCGTCTCCGAGTTCTCCGCCGCCGGTGACCAGCCCGCCGCGATCGAGGCGCTCGCGGCCGGCGTCCAGCGCGGCGACCGCTACCAGACGCTCCTCGGCATCACCGGCTCGGGCAAGTCGTTCACGATCGCCGGCGTCATCGAGAAGGTGCAGCGGCCGACGCTCGTGCTCGCGCCGAACAAGAGCCTCGCCGCGCAGCTCGCCAGCGAGTTCCGGGACCTCTTCCCCAAGAACCGGGTCGAGTACTTCGTCTCCTACTACGACTACTACCAACCCGAGGCGTACCTGCCGTCGACCGACACGTACATCGAGAAGGACAGCTCGATCAACGACGAGATCGACCGGCTCCGCCACTCGGCCACGAGCGCGCTGCTGTCGCGGCGGGACGTGATCATCGTGGCGTCGGTCTCCGCGATCTACGGCCTCGGCTCGCCGGAGCAGTACGCGACGCAGCTCCTGATGCTCTCGACGGGGGAGGAGCACGAGCAGCGCGCCATCCTCTCGCGGCTCGTCGACCTGCAGTACGAGCGCAACGACCTCGGCTTCGCGCGCAACAAGTTCCGCGTGCGGGGCGACACGATCGAGGTCTTCCCCGCGTACGAGGAGCGCGCGGTGAGGATCCAGCTGTTCGGCGACGAGATCGAGCGCGTCGCGTCGGTCGACCCGGTGACGGGCGAGATCGTCGAGGAGCTCGAGTCGCTCGTGCTGTTCCCCGCGTCGCACTACGTGACCGACCGCGTCGCGATGGCGCGCGCGCTGCAGACCATCGAGGACGAGCTGCACGAGCGGCTGCAGTGGTTCGAGGAGCGCGGCAAGCTGCTCGAGGCGCAGCGGCTGAGGATGCGCACGACCTACGACCTCGAGATGCTGCGCGAGGTCGGCACGTGCTCCGGCGTCGAGAACTACTCGCGCCACCTCGACGGGCGCGCGCCGGGCCAGATGCCCTACACACTGCTCGACTACTTCCCGGACGACTACCTCGTCGTGCTCGACGAGTCGCACCAGACGGTCCCGCAGCTGCACGGTCAGTACGAGGGTGACCGGTCGCGCAAGGAGACGCTCGTCGAGCACGGCTTCCGGTTGCCGTCCGCGCTCGACAACCGGCCGCTGCGGTTCGAGGAGTTCATCGAGAAGGTCAACCAGGTCGTCTTCATGTCGGCGACGCCCGGGCCGTACGAGATGGAGATGTCCACGCAGGTCGTCGAGCAGGTCGTGCGGCCGACCGGTCTCGTCGACCCCGAGGTGCAGGTCCGCCCGACGAAGGGCCAGATCGACGACCTCGTCGCCGAGATCCGGTCGCGCACGGAGCGCGACCAGCGAGTCCTCGTCACGACGCTCACGAAGAAGATGGCCGAGGACCTCACGGACTACCTGCTCGAGCTGGGCATCCGGGTGCGGTACCTGCACAGCGAGGTCGACACGCTCGAGCGCGTCGAGATCCTGCGCGCGCTGCGTCTCGGCGAGTTCGACGTGCTCGTCGGCATCAACCTCCTGCGCGAGGGCCTCGACCTGCCCGAGGTGTCGCTCGTCGCGATCCTCGACGCCGACAAGGAAGGCTTCCTGCGTTCCGAGACCTCGCTGATCCAGACGATCGGGCGCGCGGCCCGCAACGTCGAGGGCCAGGTCGTCATGTACGCCGACCAGTTCACCGACTCGATGCGCCGCGCGATCTCGGAGACGAACCGGCGCCGGAAGAAGCAGCTCGACCACAACGCCGAGCACGGCATCGACCCGCAGACCGTCCGCAAGAAGGTGAGCGACATCCTCGAGATGGTCCGCGCTCGGGGCGGCGAGGAAGAGGCGCCAGCGCGACGCGGGCGAGGGCGGGGCCGTCAGCGCGCGGCGGCGGGCGCGCGCTCCGCCGTGTTCGAGCTCACGGATCTCCCGCCGGACGACCTCGGTCGTCTCATCCAGACGCTGCAGGAGGAGATGCACGAGGCGGCCAAGGACCTCCGCTTCGAGGAGGCCGCTCGCCTGCGCGACGAGATCAGCGAGCTGAAGCGCGAGCTCCGCGAGTTCGCCTAGCGGCAGCCGACCCACCGAACATGCGTTCGCTCGCGCACCGATCGCTAGTACCCTGACCGCCGTGGCGCGCAGAGCGGGGACGGCGGCGAAGGCCGCGACGAACAGGCGGGCAAAGGCCGCGGCGGCGGAGCGTCACGCCATCGGCACCGACGAGATCGTCGTGCACGGCGCGCGCGAGCACAACCTGAAGGGCGTCGACGTCCGGCTCCCGCGCGACCGGCTCATCGTCTTCACCGGGCTCTCGGGGTCCGGCAAGTCGTCGCTCGCGTTCGACACGATCTACGCCGAGGGTCAACGCCGGTACGTCGAGTCGCTGTCCGCGTACGCGCGCCAGTTCCTCGGCCAGATGGACAAGCCCGACGTCGACTTCATCGAGGGCCTGTCGCCCGCGATCTCGATCGACCAGAAGTCCGCGTCACGGAACCCGCGCTCGACCGTCGGCACGATCACCGAGATCTACGACTACCTGCGCCTGCTGTACGCGCGCATCGGGGTGCCGCACTGCCCCCAGTGCGGCGACGTGATCACCCGCCAGACGCCGCAGCAGATCGTCGACCGCGTGCTCGAGCTGCCCGAGGGGACGCGCTTCCAGGTGCTCGCGCCCGTCGTGCGCGGCCGCAAGGGCGAGTACGAGGGCCTGCTCGGAGAGCTCGCGAAGCAGGGGTTCACGCGCGCCCGGATCGACGGCGAGGTGCACGAGCTCTCGGCGTTGCAGGGCTCGGGCGGTCACGGCGACACACGGGAGCGCCTCGCGCGGTACGAGCAGCACACGATCGAGGTCGTCGTCGACCGCTTGGTGCGCCGCGCCGGCATCGAGCGCCGGCTCACCGACTCGTTGGAGACGGCCCTGAAGCTCGCCGAAGGCGTCGCGGAAGTCGAGATCGTGCCGAAGGACGGCGGTGAATCGGAGACGCTGACGTTCTCCGAGCATCTC
>DASRES010000058.1 GCA_035651955.1 Acidimicrobiia bacterium | reverse complement strand
ACATCCGCGAGGTGATCGCGTTCCCGAAGACCCAGTCGGGTCTCGACCCCCTGACGGGCGCCCCCGGTCCGATCGACCCCGCCCAACTCCGCGACCTGGGCCTCGCGCTCCTCCCACCCCCGAAGCGCTGACCCCGACCGGCGAGGCTCCGTTGGGACAGTTTGTCGTCGCTACGCCGACAAACCGTCCCAACGCGAGGTGGTGTGACCGTCAGTGTCGTACCGGTGCGCGATGGTGCCGGCATGGGCGGGGCGGACCTCTTGTCGCATGCTGGGCGCCAACACGGTCTCTTCACGACGGCCGAGGCAGACGAGCGTGGTGTGAGCCGCGCCGTCCTCGAACGCTGGTGCGACAGCGGAGCGTGTCGCCGGGTCCGACACGGCGTGTACGCAGTCGTCGGCGCGCCCGCAACGTGGGAGCAGTCGGTCGTGTCCGCCATCCTCGCCGCCGGACCCGGTGCGGTCGCTTCGCACACGACCGCAGCGGTGGTGTGGGGCTTGCCGAATCTCGAGCGCGAGACGACCGAGATCAGCACCGACCGCCGACGGCGTGCTCGCCTTCCCGGCATTCGGGCGCACCGAACGGTCGCGTTCCTGAGCGAGGAGCACACCGTCCGGAACGGGATCCCGGTCACGACGGTCGCACGGACGCTCGTGGACCTGTCCGGGCGCCTCTCGGTAGCCCAGCTCGGGATCATCACCGACGACGCGCTTCGGCGCGGGACCCTGACCTTGCGCGAGCTGCAGCGCTGTGTCGCTGGGCTTCCCGGTGCGCGGGGCCGGAAGCCGACCCGGATTCGGTCCGTACTGGCCCAACGCGTCGACGGATACGACCCGGGTGACAGCGCGCTCGAGCTGCGCGTGCTTCGGGCCATCGTCGCGGCCGGGCTTCCGGAACCCGTCCAGCAGCACGAGGTCGCCGTGGCATCGCGGCGTTGCCGTCTCGACCTCGCGTACCCGGCGGACAAGCTCGCGATCGAGGTCGACGGCTTCGAGCCGCACCGTCACCGCAGCGCGTTCGACCGCGACCGTTCGCGTGCGAACGACCTGGTCGTCGCCGGCTGGACCGTCTTGCGTTTCACCTCGGAGTTCTCCGACGCGCAGATCGTCCGCACCGTGACCGCAACCCTCGCGGCGTTGGGACAGAAACGCGGCGCATAGCCGCAGAACCGTCCCAACGCAACGGAGGGCGGGTGGGGGGTTCGGCCCGTACGATCGTTCGGATGGCGGAGGACCTGTTCGCGAGTGCGGTGCAGCGGCGGCTCGAGCAGCGGGCACCGCTCGCGGCGCGGCTCCGGCCCCGGAGCCTCGACGAGGTCGTTGGCCAGCAGCACCTCCTCGGTCCCGGCCGCCCGTTGCGCACGCTCATCGAGTCGGACCGGCTCACGTCGGTCATCCTCTGGGGCCCGCCGGGCACCGGGAAGACGACGATCGCCCGCCTCATCGCGGGCGTCACCGACAAGGGGTTCGAACCGCTCAGCGCGGTGACGGCCGGCGTGAAGGAGGTGCGTGAGGTCGTCGAACGGGCCCGGGCCCGCCTCGGCGAGCACGGCCGCGGCACGATCCTGTTCCTCGACGAGGTGCACCGCTTCAACCGCACCCAGCAGGACGCCCTCCTCCCGCACGTCGAGGAGGGCCTGCTCGTCCTCGTGGGGGCGACGACCGAGAACCCCTTCTTCTCCCTGACGGCGCCGCTGCTCAGCCGGTCGACGCTGTTCCGGCTCGACCCGCTCACCGAGGACGATCTCGCCGGCCTCGTCGACCGCGCGCTCGGCGACGTCGACCGTGGGCTCGGCCAGGACCACCTCGCCATCGACGACGACGCGCGCCACCACCTCGTCGACCGCGCCGAGGGCGACGCCCGCCACGTGCTCACGTCGCTCGAGGTCGCCGCCGGGCTCACCGTGGAGGACGGCCGCACGCGCATCACGCTCGCGGATGCGGAGGCCGCGCTCGCGATGCGCGCGATCCGCTACGGCGACGACGAGCACTACGACATCGTGTCCGCGTTCATCAAGAGCATTCGCGGCTCGGACGTCGACGCGGGTCTGTACTGGCTCGCGCGCATGCTCGAAGCGGGCGAGGACGCGCGCTTCATCGCGCGGCGGCTCGTGATCCTCGCGTCGGAAGACGTCGGCATGGCCGATCCGCAGGCCCTGCTCGTCGCCGACGCCGCCGCGCGCGCCGTCGAGTTCGTCGGGCTGCCCGAGGCGCAACTGAACCTCGCGCACGCGGTCGTGTACCTCGCGACCGCGCCGAAGTCGAACGCGGTCATCACCGCGCTCGGCGCGGCTCGAGCCGACGTGCGCGAGCAGCCGCTCGGCGCCGTGCCGCCCCACCTGCGCGACGCGCACTACAAGTCGGCGGCCCGTCTCGGGCACGGCAAGGGCTACTTGTACCCGCACGACGACCCCCGGGGCTGGGTCGAGCAGGAGTACCGCCCGCCCGAGGTCGCAGCGAGCCGCTACTTCCGTCCGTCGGGTCACGGTGCGGACACGGACCGTGACATCCCCGCCTGGGTCGAACGAGAGTCCGCGGGCGGCGACCGGGACGCGCAAGAATCAGCCGGCGGCGACCCCGGGGAGTAGGGATGGTCGAGGCATGAGCGCGGGTTCCTGGGCAGCGGTCGCGTGCGCGGCGGTCGTGGCCGTCCTCATCGTCGTGCTGCTCGTCGCGCTCGCGTCCCTCGGTCGGACGGTCCGCGCGCTGCGGCGCGACGTCGACCGGCTGGAGCGCGAGACGATCCCCGCGCTGCACGACGCGCGCCGTGCCGTACGCCGCGCGTCGGGAGAGGTCGAGCGCGTCGACGCGTTGCTGACGAGCGCGACGTCCGTCACGAACACCGTGGACTCCGCCTCGCGGTTCGCGTATCGCGCGGTCTCGAGCCCCGTGGTCAAAGCGCTCGCGTTCGGTGAGGGAACACGCCGCGCGGTGCAGCGGCTCCGCCAGCCGGTTCGGGACTGATCGACGGGAGGAGCCGGGTGTTCAAGCGCGCGTTCTGGTTGACGGTCGGGTTCGGGTCGGGGATCGGCACGTCGTGGTACGTCGCGCGGTCGGTCAAGCGGACCGTCCGCCGGACCGTCGCTGCGTATCCCGCGAGCGAGGTCGCGACCCGCGCCGCCACCGCAGCGGCGCGCGGGCTGCGCACGTTCGGCGGCGACGTCCGCGGCGCGATCGCGGAGGGCCGCGTCGCGATGCGCGAGCGCGAGGCCGAGCTGCGGGCCGAGATGGAGCGCCGCCGGACCGGGGCGACGGCCGACCCGGCCGACCCGGCCGTGCGCGGTGCGGTCGCCGCCACGGCCACCTCGCAGCCCGTCGTGGTCGAGGTGCCCGACGAGCTCGCGCAGTGGCGCAACCGGACGCACACCGACCCGGTCGGGCGGGCGCGCGCCGGGCGGTAGCCTTGACGCCGTGGGTGTGAGCACGGCGGCCGAGCTTCGACGCGCGTTCATCGACTTCTTCGCGGCGCGCGGTCACACGATCGTGCCGTCGGCGAGCCTCATCCCGCACGACCCGACCGTGCTGTTCACGGTCGCGGGCATGGTGCCGTTCAAGCCGTACTTCACGGGTGACGAGTCGCCGCCGTACACGCGCGCCGCGTCCGTGCAGAAGTGCGTGCGCGCGGGCGGGAAGCACAACGACCTCGAGGAGGTCGGCCGCACCAACCGGCACTTCACGTTCTTCGAGATGCTCGGCAACTTCAGCTTCGGCGACTACTTCAAGGCCGACGCGATCCCGTGGGCGTGGGAGCTCGTGACCGACGTCTTCGGTCTCGACCCGGAACGTCTCTGGGTCACCGTGCACGAGACGGACGACGAGGCAGCCACGATCTGGCGTGACGTCGTCGGGGTCTCCGAGGAGCGCATCCAGCGACTCGGCGACGACACGAACCTCTGGAAGATGGCCGACACCGGGCCGTGCGGCTACAACTCCGAGATCTTCGTCGACCTCATGCCCGACGCCGGTCCTGGCGGCGGGCCCGCGGCCGACGAGGACCGCTACGTCGAGCTGTGGAACCTCGTGTTCATGCAGTTCGACCAGCGCGCGGACGGGAAGGTTCCGCTGCCTTCGCCCTGCATCGACACGGGCGCCGGGTTCGAGCGCTGCCTCGCGATCCTGCAGGGTGCCGACACCGTCTGGGACACCGACATCATGCGACCGCTGATCGCGGCCGCCGAACGCGTCACCGGCGTCAGGTACGGCGGGTTCCCGGGCACCGAGCAGGACGTCTCGCTGCGCATCCTCGCGGAGCACGGCCGCACGATGACGTTCCTCGTGGCCGACGGCGTGGTCCCGTCGAACGAGGAGCGCGGCTACGTGCTCCGGCGCATCATCCGCCGCGCGGTCCGTCACGCGTACCTGCTCGGCGTCCACGACCTCGTCACACCGGCGATGGTCGACGCGACGGTCGACGTGATGGGCGACGCGTATCCCGAGATCGTCGCCGCGCACGACCTCGTGCTCGGGATCGTGACGCGCGAGGAGGAGCGCTTCCGCACCACGCTGCAACGCGGGCTCGAGTATCTCGACGACGTGCTCGCGCGCGGGAACGTCACTGGCGACGACGCGTTCTACCTCCACGACACGCTCGGCTTCCCGATCGATCTCACACGCGAGATCGCGGAGGAGCGTGCGAAGTCCGTCGACGTCGCCGGCTTCGAGACCCGCATGCGCGAGCAGCGCGAGCGCGCTCGCGACGCGCAGAAGGCCGAAGGCGTGAAGCCGGCCGCGGCCGTCGAGGTGTACCGCGAGCTGCTCGACGACCACGGCGCGAGCGAGTTCACCGGCCGGCAGGAGTACGAGACGAGCGGCGCCAAGGTGCTCGGTCTCGTCGCGAACGGCGAGCGCGTGACACGCGTCGAGCCCGGCGTGCCCGGGCCGGTCGAGGTCTTCCTCGACCGAACGCCGTTCTACGCGGAGTCGGGCGGCCAGGTCGGCGACACGGGGACGATCGAGACCGCGAACGGCGCGCTGCTCAGGGTCGTCGACACGCAGTACGCGCTCCCCGGGCTCACCGCGCACAAGGCGCAGCTGGTGTCGGGCGAGGTCGTCGAGGGCGACGCCGCGACAGCGCGCATCGACGGCGAGCGGCGTGACGCGATCCGCCGCAACCACACCGCGACCCATGTCCTGCACTGGGCGCTGCGGGAGGTGCTCGGCCCGCACGTGAAGCAGGCCGGATCGCTCGTCGCGCCCGACCGGCTGCGCTTCGACTTCAGCCACTACGAGGCCGTCACCCGCGACCAGCTCGACGAGGTCGAGTCGCTCGCCAACCGCGAGGTGATCGGTGACGCGCCGGTCCGTCACTACGAGACGACCAAGGAGCACGCGGTCGAGCTCGGCGCGATCGCGTTCTTCGGGGAGAAGTACGGCGACATCGTGCGCGTCCTCGAAGCAGGCGAGCACTCCATCGAGCTCTGCGGCGGCACCCACGTGCACGCGCTCGGCTTCATCGGTCCGATCAAGATCGTCAGCGAGGGTTCGATCGGTTCGAACCTGCGCCGCATCGAGGCCGTCACGGGCGACGTCGCGCTCGAACGGATCCACGAGGAGGAGGTCGAGCTACGCGAGCTCGCCGACCTCCTCAAGGTGAAGCCGGCCGACGTTCCGACGCGGGTGCGGGCACTCCTCGACGAGCTGCGCGACCGCGGCGACGAGCTGAAGGCGCTGCGCGTGCAGCAGGCCACGGCCGAGGCGTCGCAGCTCGCGGCGAAGGCGGTCGACCACGTCGTCGCGTTGCGCCGTGACGGCGCGACGAACGACGAGCTCCGTCAGCTCGCGCTCGCGACGCGCGACGCGCTCGGGTCGGGCGTCGTCGTGCTCACCGGGGAGACGGCCGACGGCAAGAAGGCGGCGATCGCGGTCGCGGTCACGAAGGACCTGGTGTCCAAGGGCGTCTCGGCGGCCGAGATCGCGCAGCCCGCGGCGAAGGCACTCGGTGGCGGGACCAGCCGCAACGCGGAAGCGGTGGTCGGTGGCGGTCCGAAGCCGCAGGCGGTCGACGACGCGCTCGAGGTGGCGCTCGCGCGGGCGCGGGAGGCCGTAGCCTCCCTCGGGTGACGCGCGTCCTCGGCGTCGACCTCGGCAGTCGCCGCATCGGTCTCGCCCTCTCGGATCCCGGCGGCACGATCGCGCTGCCGCACGAGGTGCTCGCGCGCAGCGGCGACGACGCCGCCGACCACGCCGCGATCGTCTCGGCCGCGCGCGTCGCAGGCGCGACGACGATCGTCGTGGGGTTGCCCCGGTCGCTGTCGGGCCGCGACGGACCGGCGGCGCGTGCGACCCGCCGTGAGGTCGACGCGCTCCGCGAGGTCGCCGCGCGCGACGGCGTCGAGGTCGAGCTGCACGACGAGCGTCTCACGACGGTCATCGCGCAGCAGGGGATGACCGCCGCGAACGTCCGCAAGCGCGCGCGACGCGCCGTGGTCGACAAGGTCGCCGCCGCGGTGATGCTGCAGTCGTGGCTGGACGGTCGCCTGAGCGAGCGAGCCGGGAGGCGAGCGGAAGCGTGGCCAAGCGGCCCGGCGGCGAAGCCGCCAGGAGCTGAACACTGATGACCGACGCGACGAGCGACGACCCGTCCGCGCCGCGCCAGCAGCAGCGCGCGTACCGGACGCGTCAGCGGCGACGCGGGCTGATGGTGCTCGGGGTGCTCGGCGTCCTCGCCGCGCCGTTCCTCGTGGCCGGCGCGTGGTTCTGGTGGCAGGTCGACGCGCCAGGCGGGCAGGGCGCCGCCGTGACGGTCGACATCCCGAGCGGGACCGGTGTCTCCGGCATCGGGGACCGGCTGCACGCGGCGGGCGTCGTCGGGTCGTCGTTCGCGTTCCGGATCTATGCCGAGATCACGGGCGGTGGCCCGTACCAGGCGGGCGAGTACGAGCTGCACAGGCACATGGGCGCGCGTGCGGCAGCGCGCGCCTTGAGCAAGGGGCCGAGCGTCGAGCACCTCGCGCTGCCGCCCGGCCTCACGCTCGAGCAGATCGCAGCCCGCGTCGGCACGTTGCGCGGCCTGAGCGCCGACAAGTTCCTCGCCGTCGCGCGCTCGGGCACGATCCGGTCGAAGTACGAGCCCGCGGGTGTGAGCTCGCTGGAAGGGTTGACGTTCCCGGACACGTACGTCGTCGACCGTGGCGAGTCCGAGGCGCAGGTCCTGCGGACGCTCGTCGGCCGCTTCGACCAAGAGGCGGACGCCGCGGGTCTCGCACGCGGTGGCCCGCACGGCGCGAGCGCATACCAGGCCGTCATCGTCGCCTCCCTGATCCAGACCGAGGCCAAGCTCGACGTCGACCGCCCGCTGATCGCGGCCGTCGTCTACAACCGCCTGCACGACGGGACGCCGCTGCAGATCGACGCGACCGTGAAGTACGCACGCGGCGGTGGCGACGGGCCGCTCACGAACGCGGACTTCGCGCTCGCGTCGCCCTACAACACGTACAAGGTCAAGGGCCTCCCGCCCACGCCCATCTCGACGGTCGCGCTCGTCTCGCTGCGAGCCGCGCTCGCGCCTGCGAACGCGCCGTACCTGTACTACGTGCTGATCGACGCGAGCGGGAAGCACGCGTTCGCGACGACGTACCAGCAGCACCTGCAGAACATCGCCGAGGCTCGCAAGAAGGGTCTGCTGTGACCGGTCCGCACGCCGTGACGGGCGCGACGCGCGTCGCGGGGGTCATCGGGGATCCGGTCGCGCACTCGTCGTCCCCCGCGCTGCACAACGCCGGGTACCGCGCCCTCGGCCTCGACTACGTGTACGTCGCGTTCCCGGTTCCGGCGGGGCGGGGCGGCGATGCGGTGCGCGCGGTCCCCGCTCTGGGGCTCGCCGGGCTCAACGTGACGATGCCGCACAAAGCCGACGCCGCGCGCGCCTGCGACGACCTGTCCGACGATGCGGGCACGCTCGGCGTGGCGAACACGGTCGTCCCGCGTGACGGGGGGCGCGTCTACGGCGACTCGACGGACGGACCCGGCTTCGTCGCCGCGCTGCGCGACGACGGTGTCGACCCGTGCGGCCGCGGCGTCGTCGTCATCGGCGCCGGCGGGGCGGCGCGCGCCATCGTGCTCGCGCTGGGCCGCGCCGGCGCGCGCGTCACCGTCGCCGCTCGACGCCGCGACGCGTGCGAGGCCGCGGCGGCGCTCGCCCCGGGCGCGCGCGCGATCGGGCTCGACGACCTCGGCGCGGCGGTTCGGGCCGTGGACGTCGTCGTCAACGCGACGCCGATCGGGATGCGCGGCGAGCCGCCGCCGTTCGACCCGGCCTGCCTGCGCCCGGAGCACGTCGTCCTCGACACCGTCTACCACCCGGCCGAGACACCGCTGCTCGCCGCGGCCCGCAGCGCGGGCGTCGCGGTCGCCGCCAACGGGCTCGGCATGCTCGTGCACCAGGCCGCGCTGGCGTTCCGTCTCATGACGGGCGTCGACGCGCCGCTCGACGCGATGCGCGCCGCGGTCACGGACGGCGGCTGACGCCACCACGGCTTCAAGTTCCACGCCGCCGGCGCCGATCATCTCCCCGCTGGGCTCGTCGCGGACGGAGGACGGTGGCACGGTGTCACTGCAGGGAAACCTCGCAACCTTCTCGCTGCACGAGGTGCTGCAGCTCCTGGCCGAGACGGCCAAGACCGGGACCCTCCACGTCTCCGCGCCGGGCGTCGAGGGTGTGCTCCACCTCGCCGACGGCGACCTCTGCGGTGCCGACCTCCACGAGGTCGACGGCGGCGCCCCGCTCCCGACCGGGCTCGACGCCCGCCTCCTCGACGTGTGCTTCGCGTTCGGCCGGTTGGACGACGGCGAGTTCGAGTTCGAGACCGCGCCCGCGGGCGCGATGGGCCCGGTCGTCGACGCGCTGCCGGTCGCGGTGCTGCTCGGCCGGCTCCGCCCGCTGCTCGAGGAGTGGCCCGCGATCTCCCGCGTCGTGCCGTCCTTCGACGTGCGACCCGCGCTGACCCGGGAGCTCGCGGACGACGTCGTCACGATCGACCGGGCCTCCTGGTCCGTCCTCGTGGCCGTCGACGGCACGCGCTCCGTGCGGGACCTCGCCGTGGAGCTCGACCGCAGCGCGGCCGAGGTCGCCGGGGCACTGCGCGCGCTCGTCGACGCGGGGGCCGTCACGCTCGGCGTGGATGCTCCCGCGACCCTCACCCTCGTCGCCGGACCCGAGGTCGACGTCGTCTCGCTCGCGTCGGTGGACCTGCCGACCGAGGGCCCCGACGCGCTCGCCCGTCTCGACCGCGAGGAGCTCGAGCGGGCCGCGCTCGGCGAGCCGGTCATCGAGATCGCGGCCGAGCCCGACCCGGAGCCGGAGCCCGGCGAGGACCCGGTGGTCGCGCACGCTGGCGAGCCGACGGTCGAGGTGCTCGACACGGCGGACGACGCCGAGGACGACGACGCCGACCCGGACGGACCCCACCCGGCGGTCCCGCGGGACCGGGGCGCCCTGCTGCGGATGTTCTCCGCCCTCCGCGACGGCTGACCAGATCGTCCATGCGTCGCTCGTTGTTGTCTGACGACATCCAGCGACGCATGAACGGGACCGGGGGTACAGGTCCCGCCTCCGAGCGCCGATAACGCGGGTCGAGCCACGCGGGGGCCGCGCGGGGGCTCGTTCACCACCCGGACGAGGTCTTGGAGGCTGCCCTGTCCGACGGGACGCATCTCGGCACGCTCCTGCTCGAGGAGGGTCTGCTGACGCGGGCCGAGCTCGAGACGGCGCTGGCCGAGCAGGAACGAACCGGGAAGCCGCTGCCCCGTGTGCTCATCGAGAGCGGCGCGGTCACCGAGATCGACGTGATCCGGACGTTGGCGAGCCAGGTCGGGCTGGACTTCGTCGACCTGTCGGAGCACCCGATCGACGCGTCCGTCGCGTCGATGATCCCGGAGTCGCTCGCGCGCCGATACCGCGCGATGCCGATCGGGTGGGACGACGACCGGCTCGTCGTCGTCATGGCCGACCCCGCCAACGTCTTCGCGGTCGACGACATCCGCGCGATCAGCGGCGCGGAGGTGAAGACGGTCGTCGGGACCGAGAGCCAGATCTCGGACGCGATCGACCGGTTCCACCGTCTCGACACCGAGGTCGACTCGCTCGCGCAGACGGCCGCGGAGGAGCTCGCCGAGGGCGACGACATCGCGAAGGTCCGCGAGGTCGTCGAGGACGCGCCGATCGTCAAGTTCGTCAACCTGCTCATCACGCAGGCCGTCGCCGACCGCGCGTCCGACATCCACGTCGAGCCGACCGAGCGCGACCTGCGCATCCGGTTCCGCATCGACGGCGTGCTGCACGAGGTCATGCAGTCGCCCAAGTCGATCCAGAACGGCGTCATCAGCCGGCTCAAGGTCATGGCCGACATCAACATCGCGGAGCGCCGCGTCCCGCAGGACGGGCGCATGTCGCTCAACGTGTCGGGCAACCCGATCGACGTGCGCATCGCGACGCTGCCGACGGTGTACGGCGAGAAGGTCGTCATGCGGATCCTCGACAAGGGCCGCGGTCTGCTCAGCCTCGAGGACCTCGGGTTCCTCCCCGAGGTGCTCGCGCGCTACGAGGGCGCGTACCGGAAGCCGTACGGGACGATCCTCGTCACCGGCCCGACCGGCTCGGGCAAGTCGACGACGCTGTACGCGACGCTCAACGTCCTCAACGAGCCGCACCGCAACGTCATCACGGTCGAGGACCCGGTCGAGTACCGCCTCGCGGGCATCAACCAGATGCAGATCAACCCGAAGGCGGGCCTGACGTTCGCGGGCGCGCTGCGCTCGATCCTCCGCTCCGACCCCGATGTCGTGCTCGTCGGCGAGATCCGCGACCGCGAGACGGCGACGATCGCGGTCGAGGCGTCGCTCACCGGTCACCTCGTGCTGTCGACACTGCACACCAACGACGCCGCGTCGACGCCGATGCGTCTCGTCGAGATGGGCGTCGAGCCGTTCCTCGTCGTGAGCGCGCTCGACTGTGTCCTCGCGCAACGGCTCGCGCGCCGGCTGTGCGACCACTGCAAGGAGGCGTACCAGCCGACCGAGGCCGAGCTCGTCGAGGCGGGGTGGCCGATGGACTCGCTCGACGAGTGGCCGACGCTCTACCAGGCGACGGGCTGCACCGCGTGCGGGCGGACCGGGTACCGGGGCCGGTTCGCGATCCACGAGGTGATGGTGATGAGCGAGGAGATCGAGCGGCTCGTGATCGAGCGCCGCTCGACCGAGGACCTCAAGAAGGTCTCGGTGATGCAGGGGATGTTGACGCTGCGCGAGGACGGCCTGCGCAAGGTCGCCGCCGGCCACACGAGCCTGGAAGAGATCTTCCGGGTCGTGTCGTAACGAGAACGCGGACAGGAGATGACGATGCTGGATCGGCAGGCACGGCGGCTGGGGGAGTTCCTCGTCGAGAGGCACGTGCTGTCGCGCGACAACCTCGAGGTCGCGCTGGCCGAGGCGCGTCGCGCCGGTGAGCCGCTCCCCGTCGTGTTGCGTCGCAAGCAGCTCGTCGGCGAGAAGGACCTGACTGCGGCGATCGCCGACGCGCTGAGCCTGCGCTTCGTGGACTTCGGCGACACGCCGCTGCACCCCGACGCGTCGACGATCATCCCGCCCGACGTCGCGCGCCGCTACGGCGCGCTCGGTGTCGACTTCGAAGATCGCAAGCTCGTCGTCGCGTTCGCGGAGCCCGCCGACGACGACGCGCTCCAGGCCGTCGGCACGGCGACCGGCTACGAGATCATCCCCGCGACCGCGGGCCGGTACGAGCTCGCGCAGGCGATCGACATGGTCTACGGCGCCGAGCGCGTCCCGGCGTCCGCAGGTGCGACGGCCGTCGGCGGCCCGGGCGCGCCGAGCGGTGTCGCCGTCGGCGCCGAGCCCGAATCCGGTGCGGGCGAGCCCGAGCTGCACGTCAACGCGCTGCTCGAGAAGCTCATCGAGATGCGCGGCTCGGACCTGCACCTCACCGCGGGCTCGCAGCCGATCGTGCGCGTGCACGGCGAGCTCCGCCCGCTCAACGAGTTCGACGTCCTCAACGGATCGCAGATCCGCGAGATGCTGTACGCGGTCATCACGCAGAAGCAGCGCGAGAAGTTCGAGAACGAGCTCGAGCTCGACACGAGCTACACCCTCCCGGGCCGCAGCCGCTTCCGGCTGAACGTGTTCCTCCAGCGCGACTCGGTCGGCGCGGTCATGCGTGCCATCCCGTACGAGATCGTCGGCTTCGACCAGCTCGGGTTGCCGCCGTCGGTCGAGCAGTTCGCGGAGCTGCCACGCGGGCTCGTGCTCGTCACCGGCCCGACCGGCTCGGGGAAGTCGACGACGCTCGCGTCGCTCGTCGACATCATCAACCGCTCCAAGGCCGTTCACATCATGACGGTCGAGGACCCGATCGAGTTCCTGCACCAGCACAAGCGGTCGGTCGTCAACCAGCGCGAGGTCGGCGAGGACACGCACTCGTTCGCCAACGCGCTGAAGCACGTGCTCCGTCAGGACCCCGACGTGATCCTCGTCGGCGAGATGCGCGACCTCGAGACGATCCAGACCGCGCTGACGGCCGCGGAGACCGGTCACCTCGTGTTCGCGACGCTGCACACGCAGGACGCGCCGCAGTCGATCGACCGCGTCATCGACGTGTTTCCCGCGCACCAGCAGCAGCAGATCCGCGTGCAGCTCGCGGCGTCGCTCCAGGGCATCGTCACGCAGCAGCTCGTGCCCACGGCCGACGGCGGCGGGCGCGCGGTCGCGGCCGAGGTGCTCGTCGCGACGCCCGCCATCCGCAACCTGATCCGTGAGGGGAAGGTGCACCAGATCTACTCGCTGATGCAGGCGGGCGGGAAGCACGGGATGGTGACGATGGACCAGTCGCTCGCCGCGCTCGCGCGACAGGGCCGCATCACGATGGACGCGGCGCTCGAGCGGTGCGCGAACGAGGAGGACCTGCGCCGGCTCTCGAGCTCCGCGGCGTGGGCGCACTGAGGAGCGGACGATGCCGACGACGTTCCAGTACAAGGTCCGCGACCGGGCCGGTCGCACGGTCGAGGGCGAGCTCGAGGCCGAGAGCGAGACGCTCGTCGCCGGCAAGCTCCGCTCGATGGGCTACACGCCCATCAGCATCGAGAAGCGGGGTGGACCCGGCCTCACGTCCGACGTCCGCATCCCGGGGCTCACCGACCGGATCAAGCTGAAGGACGTCGCGGTCTTCTCGCGCCAGTTCGCGACGATGATCGACTCCGGCCTTTCGCTGCTGCGCGCGCTGTCGATCCTGGGCGAGCAGACCGAGAACAAGGAGCTCGCGCACGTCGTCACCGAGGTGCGCATCGACGTCGAGAAGGGCAGCTCGCTGTCCGCCGCGCTCGCCAAGCACCCGAAGGCGTTCAACCGCCTGTACGTCGCGATGGTCCGCTCCGGCGAGGCGGGCGGTGTGCTCGACTCGGTCCTCCTGAAGCTCGCCGAGACGATCGAGAAGCAGGTCGAGCTCCGCCGGAAGATCAAGTCGGCGATGACCTACCCGATCGTCGTGTTCATCCTCGTGATCCTGATCGCGACGGCGATGCTCGTGTTCATCGTCCCGCAGTTCAAGAGCATGTACCACGACCTCGGCGGCAAGCTCCCGGCGCTGACGAGGGTGCTCATCTCCGTCTCGAACGTCGTGCGGACGATGTTCCCGTTCTTGATCGTCGCGGCCGTCGTCGCGGCGTGGCTGTTCCGGCGCTGGATCGGTACCGACAGCGGCCGCGCGGCGTGGGACCGGTTCAAGCTGCGGGTTCCCGTCTTCGGTCCGCTGGTGCGCAAGACCGCGTTGTCGCGCTTCTCGCGCACGCTCGCGGCGTTGACGCGCTCCGGTGTGCCGATCCTCGAGTCGCTCGAGATCGTGTCCGTGACGTCCGGCAACGATGTCGTGTCGGTCGCGCTCGAGGACGTGCAGCGCGCGGTGAAGGGTGGTGACTCCCTCACTCGGCCGCTCGAGCAGCACGAGGTGTTCCCGCCGATGGTCGTGCAGATGATGGCGGTGGGTGAGGAGACCGGCGCGCTCGACGAGATGCTCGACAAGATCGCCGACTTCTACGACCAGGAGATCGAGGCAACCGTCGACGCGCTCACGTCGCTCATCGAGCCCCTGCTCATCGTGATGATGGGCGCCATCGTCGGCGGGATGATCATCGCCCTCTACCTGCCGATGTTCAACATCATCAAGTTGATCAAGTAGCGCAGCGCGTCTCGCTCGGACGGTCCTACCGTACGGGCGATGACACGACGGATGGTCGCGCTCGCGGCGCTCGGTCTGGTGGCAAGTGCTGCGTGCAACCCGTCCGTCAGGGTCACCGAGCTCTGCTCGGTGGCACCGAGCGTGCTGACGGCATCAGCGCGCACGGGCTCGCCGCGGCGGCTCACCGTGCACGGCGAGAGGTTCGTCGTGTGTCGTGACACCAACCGCGGTCCGCAAGTGCCGGCCATGCGCGCGATCGCACTCGTCCTGCAACAAGGCGCGCATCGCGTGTCGCTCGGGACGGTCGACGCGCACGGTCGGCATGGGACGTTCACGGTCACCGTGCCGGTGCCGGCGGAGTTCGCAGCAGGTGCCGCGGTCGTCACCGCGTCCGGACGCGCGGTGCCGGTCACCTTGCCGTGAATGATGGGCTGCGGCGTGTTCCCGGGTCAACGATCGATCTCGCTTGCGTGATCGAGCACGAGATCCACCACGGTCCCTGGCACGGTGTGCCGGTGCTCTGCCTGGATCACCGAGGCCGCTCCCGGCCGGCGAGTGATCAGACGGGCGGTGGCTCGACTCGCTCGATGGTGTCGACGCGATCGATCGCTCGGTCGAAGGAAGCGATCCTTCCGACGCCGGTGCTCTCCGCCGACGCGACGAGATACGCGTCGGCGAAGTCGACGCGGTCGGTCTCGTAGACCTCCGCGGCGCGCAAGAGCAGCGCGAGGTCGACACAGACGATCGAATCGAACGCGACGAGCGAGCGCAGTGCCTGTGCGACCTCCGCGCGAGGCACTTCGTAGAACGATTCCAGGACGTAGACCGTCTCGGCGGCCACGAGATCGGTGAGCAGCAACTCGCGCTCGGCGCGAAGGTACGCGGTGGCACGCGCCGCCATCGCGGGCGGGTCGCCGGTGAGATGGCGAACCAAGATGTTCGTGTCGACGAACGCGCTCAACGTCGTTGCGCGGCTCGGTCAGATCGCGTCCGTCGGATGACGTCGTCCCACGCCACGTTGCGCTTCGCTGCCGGAACCCGCACCGTCCCGGCCAGGTCGAGGAAATTCGGTGTGCGGGCGAGCACGGCGCGGTTGCCTTCGACGCGGAAGACGACCTCGTCGCCCTCCTTGATCCCGAGCGCGTCCCGAACGGCTTTCGGCACCGTCACCTGCCCCTTCGACGTGACTCTCGCCGAAGCATCCATGTGCGTCTCCGTGTCCTTACTTGCGTCACAAAGTAAGGATAGTCGCCCGGACGGCGTCTCGGCGGACGCTCACGGCGCAGAACCGTGAGCGACGACGAAGGGAAACCCGTCGACATGATCCACCGTCGGCGTCGTGATCCCGGCTCGTGAGGCGAGCGCGAGGAGCTGTTGGCGCTCGGGAGCGACGGCAACCACGGTACGCATCGCGAACCTGACGTACGCCTCGCGGAGTCCCAGCGGGACACGCGTGCGGTGAGCGAGTGCTCGTACGTCGGAGATCGACGCACCACCGTCGATCTCGACGATCACGACGGGCCCCCCGGGTTGAGCGACGCGTCGGCATTCGGCGAGTCCTGCACGTGGGTCGGGCCAGTGCTTGACCGCGCACGACGACACGACGGCGCCGAAGCTCCGATCGGGAAAGGGCAAGTGTTCCGCAGAGGCTCGTACCGGTACCACGCACAGCCGACGTCGAGGACGGGCGGCTTTTGCGCGTGCGCGGCGAGGAGCGGAGCAACGATCTGGCAGAGCGCGGGCGCGATCGCGAGCTCGTAGGAGAGCGCCTCCGGCGACGAGAACGATCGGCGGCAGACGCCGGTCTTGAACCGTTCGACGACGGATTGCTCGCTTCGCACGTCGTGATGCTCGCGCGCGGCGGCGCTCGGCTTCGTCAGCGACGTCGAATACCTCGCGTACGCTCGCTCTGTGCGAATGAAGGAGTTCTACGCCGACCCAGAACGCGCACATTCCGAGGAGGTCGACTTCGGCTCCGCGTGGCGCACCCAGGGGCAAGGTCCGTGGAAGGTCGTATGGGTGGAAGCGACGGGCGAAGTCGTCGCGTTCCGCGAGTCCGTGTGAGGCGGGCCGGACAGTGATGCAGGGGTGATCGTCGAGATGGTGGGCGCTCTGTTCCACGCTGGATGTGCCGCTCCGTCGGATGAAGTCGTCATTCTCGGCCGAGAGCCCGACCTTCTCCGTCTGAAGGGTGCGCTCATCGGGTGGGAAGACCACGCATCCGAGGAGAACGGGCTCGCGTGGCTCGCCGAACGCGTGAACGAGTTGTCCAACGGTCAACGGACGTGAGTCACGCTCGCTGAGCTCCGGAAGCGACGTGGCGTGGACCGCCAGCGCTTGCGTGTCCGGTAGCGACGGAGATTCTGGCGTTTCAGCGCGTGTTCGCGGCCGAGATGGCGCGACCGCGCTGCTCGAGCGTGTCGAGCGGCACGGCAGGCGAGAAGAACAGGCCTTGGAGCGTGTCGATGCCGAGCGAGGACGCGTGCGAGGCCTGCGCCTCGGACTCGACGCCTTCGGCGACGACGCTGAGGTGCAGCGCTCGGGCGACGCGGACGATGGAGTCGACGATCGCGCGGTCGACCGCGTCGGTTCGGATGTTGGCGACGATGCTGCGGTCGATCTTCAGCTCGTCGAGCGGGAAGCGCCTGAGATTGGCGAGGCTCGCGAAACCGGTCCCGTAGTCGTCGACGGCGATGCGCCCGCCGTGGTCGCGGAGCCAGGCGAGGTTGTCCCGCACGGCGCCCGTGTCGAGCGCGAGCGCCGTCTCCGTGATCTCGAACCCGAGGCGGTCCAGCGGGACCGACACCTCGATCGCGGCAGCCGTGATGCGGCGTGCGAACCGCGGTCGTGACAGATCGCGTGCCGAGAGGTTGAGCCACGTGCGGGGCAGGCCGGGGTCGAGGGCGAGGTCGCGCAGCACCATCGTGAGGACCTCGTGGTCGATCCGCCCGATGAGGTCGCTGCGCTCCGCGACCGGTAGGAACTCGGCCGGCAAGGTGAGGCCGCGCGTCGGATGGTTCCACCGGATGAGCGCCTCGAGGCCGACGGTCCGGCGACTCTGCGTCGCGACGAGCGGCTGGTAGTGGACGACGAACTCGTGGCGGGCGAGCGCGTCGTGCAGCGACGTCTCCAAGGCCACGCGTGACCACGACGCGTCCCGCAGGTGCGCGTCGAACCGGGCGACCTGACCGCGACCCCGGGCCTTCGCCGCGTACATCGCCACGTCGGCCTGGCTCATGAGCGTCTGCGTGTCGGGCATGGAACACGCGTCGGCCGTCGTGACACCGATGCTCGCCGTGACGTGGAGCTCTGTCCCAGACACCTTCACCGGTTCGCTGATGGCGCGCAGGACGCGCGCGGCGACGAGCTCGGCGTCGAGGTCGTCGGCGGCGTCCGCCACGATCACGAACTCGTCGCCGCCGAGACGCGCGACGACCGTCGTGTCGCGCACCACGCCGCGGATGCGATCCGCGACGACGGCGAGCAGCTGGTCACCCACCTCGTGGCCGAGGCTGTCGTTGACGTCCTTGAAGTAGTCGAGGTCGACGAAGCACACCGCCACGGACTGGGCGCCGGCCGTCGTGACGCGACGCTCGAGGGCCGTCTCGAACGCGAGGCGATTCGGAAGCCCCGTCAGCGCGTCGTGATGGGCGTCGTACCGCAGACGCGCCTCCTGCTCGTGCCGCTCCGTGACGTCACGCGCGTTCACGACGACGCCCGCGACGTCGGGGTCGTCGAGGAGGTTCGTGACCGTCGCGTCCAGCCAGCGGCACCGGCCGGAACCGGCGCCGAAGCGCAGCCGGACGGTGAGCTGGCGCGTCGTGCCCATCGGCGCGTCGAGCAGCGTGCCGAGCTCGCGTTCGACGCGCGCGACGTCATCGGGGTGCACGAATCGCGCCGGGTGCATGCGGCGGCCGACCGTCAGGTTGATGCCCGCCGCCTCGACCGACGGGCTGACGTAGACCAGGCGGAACGACCGGTCCCAGACGATCGTGAACTCGGACGCGTGGACGAGCAAGGAACGGAACCGTCGCTCCTCGCTGCGCAGCGCGTCCTGCGCGCGCCGCCGCTCCGTGATGTCGCGCGAGTTCAGGACGATGCCGCGGACATCGGGGTCGCTCGCAAGGTTGCGCCCGATCGTCTCGAGGAAGCGGTACGAGCCGTCCGCCCCACGCACGCGCAACACGACCGGTTCGCTCTCCGCCCCGTCGTGGCCGGCGAGGTCGGCGAACGCGGCCAGCGCGACGGGCCGGTCGTCGGGATGCAACAGCGAGAAGATGCCGCCTTCGGGATCGAACCCGCGCGGATATCCGAGGAGCCGGCTGCCCGCGGGGCTCGTGTACCGCCACGACCCGTCGAGCTCCAGCACGGTCAGCACGTCGAGCGAGTGGCTCAACAGCCACCCGAGCTCGCTGGACGCACGCGTCCGGCCCGCGAACGGGCTCGACGGCGCCGGCGCGACCGGCCACGGCCCCCCGCTCGTCTCGGAGACGTCCAAACGAACCTCGATCTGCCCGTGACCCTGCCGACACGCGCGGCAGCGGTCAGCGACACGACCGCCGCGCGCTCTTATCGGCACCTCGACGAGCGAGCTGAGATGTTCCCAGCCCCGGATTGCGGGTCGGGCGAGCGCCGGGTTGGTGACGCCAGAATCGGGCGGTGCAGTTCAGCGTCGACCTCCGCGATCGCGTGGCCGACGGGACCATCACGCTCTCGTACCGTCTGTGGTCGCGACCGAAGGTCAAGGTCGGAGGCGTCTACCGGAGCGGGTCCGTGAGGGTCGAGGTCGACGACATCGATCTCGTGCCGTTCTCCTCGATCACCGACGACGATCTCGCTCGCACGGGCGAACCCGACCTCGAGAGCCTTCGCCGCCGCGCCGCGCACACCGGCCCGATCGACGACGACACGCTGCTCTATCGCGTCGAGTTCCACGTCGTGCCGGGCGACGACCTGGCCGACGGCTGACGGCCCGCCCGAATCGTTGCACGACGTGTCGCGGCCGACTATGTTCACCCGCATGGGTGAATATCAGGCGGCGGTGCTGGATCGCGTGTTCTCGGCGGTGTCCGACCCGACACGGCGGGCGATCCTCGCCCGTCTGGCCGACTCGGACGCCCGCGTCACCGACCTGGCCGGCGCCTTCCCCATCTCGCTGAACTCGACGTCGAAGCACATCCGCGTGCTCGAGGGCGCGGGACTCGTCCGCCGGCGCGTGCAAGGCCGCGAGCACTTCCTCAGCCTGGAGGCCGCGCCGCTCGCGGAGGCCGCCGAGTGGATCGGCCACTACCGCCGGTTCTGGAGCGACCAACTCGCGTCGCTCGACGCGTTCGTCACCGGCGGCGCGCGCAGGAAGCGGTCGTCGTGAGCGGTGACTACACGCTCACGGTGCGACGCGAGATCGCCGCGCCCGCGGAGGTGCTGTTCGACGCGTGGTTGGACGCGGAGAGTCTCGGCGCCTGGCTCAAGCCGGACGGCATCCGCGAGACACGCGCCCAGACCGACCCGCGCGAGGGCGGCTCGTTCCGCATCGTCATGGTCCAGGACGAGACGGAGCTGCTCCACAGCGGCACGTATCGCGAGATCGACCGACCGCACCGGCTCGTGTTCACGTGGTCGTCCCACGCGACCAGGTTCCGTGACTCGCTCGTCACGGTGACGTTCGAACCGTCGTCGGAGGGCTCGACGGTGGTCGAGATCCACCAGGTCGGCCTCCCCGACGAGGAAGCGCGGGCGTCGCACCACCGGGGGTGGTCCGAGATCCTGCGCGCGCTCGACGGCTCCTTCCGTTCCGACTCGTGACCGACGTTCCGACCACAGGAGATCGCCCGATGCCCGACCATCGCACCGCAACCCGTGACCAGTGGCTCGCCGAGCGACGCGACCTGCTGAAGGCCGAGAAGGAGCTCACGCGCCTCAGCGACGACCTCGCTCGCCGTCGGCGCGACCTGGCGTGGGTTCGCGTCGACAAGGAGTACGTGTTCGACACCGAGGACGGCGACGCCACGCTCGCGGATCTGTTCCGCGGGCGCTCGCAACTCGTCGTCTACCACTTCATGTTCGACCCCGACTGGGACGAGGGGTGCCCGAGCTGTTCGGGGATCGCCGACGGCTTCGACACGACGCACCTGCACCTGCAGAACCACAACGTCGCGTTCACCGCGGTGTCGCGCGCGCCGCTCGAGAAGCTGCTCGCGTACCGAACGCGGATGGGCTGGGCCTTCCCGTGGGCGTCGTCCGCACGCAGCGACTTCAACTACGACTTCCACGTGACGATCGACCCGTCGGTCGCGCCCGTCGAGTACAACTACCGCGACCAGGCGGAGCTCGAGCGACTCAACGTCGCGTGGCGCGAGTGGTCGGGGGAGCAGCCCGGCATGAGCGCGTTCGCGCTCGACGACGGCGTCGTCTACCACACGTACTCCGCGTACGCGCGTGGCCTCGACGCGCTGTGGCCGATGTGGCAGTGGCTCGACCGCGCGCCGCTCGGTCGCAACGAGGGCGACTACTCGTGGTTCCGTCGGCACGACACCTACGAGGCGAGCTACCGGTGATCCTCGCCCACATCGCCGGCGTGCCGTTCGAGGAGTGGATGGAACCGCTCGTCGCAGGCGGGAGCGGCGTCGCCATCGCGCTGTACGCCGCGTTGCTCCGTCTCCGCCGGCGGTCGTGACGCGAGCGCTCCCCGTCGCACGCACGGTGCACGATGGCGCGCCGTGCGATGCATCGCTTAGCCTCCCGCGTTCACGTATCCGTGGGGGAAAGGGCAGAAATGCGCATGTTGCGGCGGTACCTCTGCGCGCCCGTTGCCGCGATCGCGATCGCGGCGCTGTGGGGTGCGATCCCGGCCGGAGCGTCGACGACGCGGACGGTCCATGCGGGGCAGTCGATCCAGGCGGCGGTCGACCACGCGAAGGCGGGGGACACGATCGTGGTCGAGCGCGGCACCTACGCCGAGAACGTCGAGATCCTCAAGGGCGACATCCACCTGATCGGTCACGACGCGACGATCGTCCCACCGGCGACGCCGCACCCCGGGAGCAAGTGCTTCAGCCCCGAGGACCCGACCAGCCTGAGCGGCATCTGCGTGCTGTCGCCGTTCGCGAACCTCGACACCGGTGTGGTCACGAAGTACCTGAAGGGCACGGTCGTGACGGGCTTCACCGTGAAGGGCTTCAGCGGCAACGGGTTCGTCGCGTTCGGCGCGCAGGACACCGAGGTCACGCACAACCGGTTCCTCGACAACGGCGAGTACGGCGCCGCGGCGTTCACGTCGACACAGACGAGCTTCGAGCACAACGCGTCGATCACGACGGCGCCTTCTGCCGAGGCGGGCTTCTACATCGGTGACTCGCCCAATGCGAACGCCGAGGTCGAGCACAACGTCTCGTCGGGAGCGCAGTTCGGCGTGTTCGTGCGCGACGCGTTCGAGGCGCACATCGAGCAGAACGACATCTCCGGCAACTGCGTCGGGATCGTGTTCCTCGCCGACGCGCCCGGTCCGGCCGGTCACTCGAACGCGGACCACAACGACGTCCACGACAACGACAGGTTCTGCCCGCCCGGTGAGGACGGCGGCCCGTCGACGTCGGGTGTCGGGATCGCGTCGGCCGGCGCAACCGACACGCACGTGCACGAGAACCGCATCGTCAACAACGTGCCGTCGGGTCCCGCGGGTCTCAGCGGCGGGCTCGTCGTCGTGCAGGTCGGTCCGACACCGCCGACCCACAACCACATGACCAGCAACGTGGTGAAGGGCAACGGCACGGACGTCTTCTGGGACGGCAGCGGTGTCGACAACCTGTTCTTCGACAACCACTGCACGACGAGCGTGCCCGCCGGGCTCTGCAAGAAGTAGCGCCCGAGATCGTCCGCGTCCGTCCGGTGCCCCGGCCTCGTGCCGGGGCACCGGCGCGTCCGCGCCGGGAGAACGCGCGCCCACCCCGCTGCGTTGGGACAGCCCGCCCGGCTGCGTTGGGACAGAAAGTCGGCGACAGGCCGAGAAACCGTCCCAACGGAGCGTGGGAGCTCGCGGCTGTCACGGGAGCCCGACGGGCGTCCGCCCGGTCGCCTGGGTGACGACCCGCTCGTCGACGTCGCGCAGCCGTGTGGCGACGGCCCCTGCGATGCGGCGGTTCACCGCCGGGATGCCGGCGTGGAGCAGCGCGTCGAACTCGCGGCGCGACATGGCGAGGAGCTTCATCGTCGTCAGCGACCAGACCGTCGCGACCCGAGGTCGACCGTCGAGCAGCGCCATCTCAC
>DASRES010000057.1 GCA_035651955.1 Acidimicrobiia bacterium | reverse complement strand
CCCGGGAAGAAGAGCGAGTTGAGGAACTGCGCATGCGTGTTCGTCTGGCGGTTCGCCCAGTTCGCGCGATCGAACTCGTCGAGGAACGCCCGCTCCCGGTTGAACGCCTGGATCACCGCCATCCCCGACACCGACTCGGCGATCTGCGCGGTCATCCCGGCGATCGTCTCACGGACGCGCAGGAACGCCGCATGCGACCGCACCTGGAACCACCGGGTGAGGACGAGCGTCGGCGGCAGGATGACGAGCGCGACGAGCCCGAGCTTCCAGTCGAGCACGAACAGGCCGACGATCGCCGCGAGCAGCGTGAGCGTGTTCACGACCAGCGTCGTCAGACCCTGCGAGAGGACGTCGGACAGCGCGTCGACGTCCGACGTGAGCCGGGCGATGATCCAGCCCGCCTTCTGCCCGCTGAAGTAGCGAAGCGACAGCGTCGTCAGGTGCTCGAACAGGTCGCGACGCAGGCCGAGCACGACGTCCTGCCCGACGCGGGCGAGCCCGCGCACGAGCGTCGTCTGCAGCACCCAGGCGATCGCGTTGATCACCAGGTAGATGACGACATCGCGGCCGAGCCGGCTGCGGTCGTGCGCCCGCATGCCGTGGTCGATCGCGTCCTGGACCACGAGCAGCGCGGTGACGGGGGCGGCGGCCTGGCAAATGCCGATGATGCCGAGCGCCGTGACACGCGCGCCGCGGCCGCGCAGGTAGCGCGTGAGGCGCGACAGGCCGACGCGGCGATGCGCGTGAGGCGGGCTCACGCGGCGAGCACCTCCTCGCCGAACAGCGTCGAGAACGCGCCGCTGCGCTCCAGCAGCTCGTACGGGGGCCCCTGCTCGACGATGACGCCGTCGTCGATCACCACGGCCCGGTCGGCGAGCAGGACGGTGCTGAGGCGCTGCGCGGCGACCAGCACGGTGCGGCCCGTGAGCGCGGGGCGGAGGTTCGTGATCAGATGCCGCTCGGTCTGCGTGTCGACCGCCGACATCGGATCGTCGAGGACGACCACGCGCGCGTCGGCGACCAGTGCGCGCGCCAGTGCGACGCGCTGGCGCTGCCCGCCGGAAAGGTTGACGCCGCGCTCGCCGATCAGCGTGTCGTAGCCGTCGGGCAGCTCGGCCGCGAAGTGCGCAACGCCCGACGCCTCGCAGGCCGCGACGACTTCGTCCCACGGCGCGTCCGGGCGGGCGGCGGTGAGGTTGTCGCGCAGCGGGATCGAGAACAGGATCGGCCGCTGCGTCACGATCGCGACCGCGGCGTGGAGGTCGGCGATCCGCAGGTCGCGCACGTCGATGCCGCCGATGAGCACACGACCTTCCGTCGGGTCGTAGAAGCGCGGCACGAGGTTGAGCAGCGACGACTTTCCCGCACCGGTCGGGCCGCAGACGGCGACGATCTCGCCGGGCGCGAGGTCGAGGTCGACGCCGGACAACACCTCGCTGCCGGTGCCGTACGAGAAGCGCACGCCGTCGAACGTGACGCCGACGTCGCCCGCGGGCAGCGCGCGCGGCTGCTCGGGCTCGGGAATCGTCTCGATGCCCCGGAGCCACGCGAAGCTGCGCGACGCGGACGCCGTCGCCCGCTGCGCGAGCGACAGGATCCAGCCGAGTGCCTCGAGCGGCCAGACCAGCTGCAGCAACAGCTGGTAGAAGAGGAAGAACTCGCCGTAGGTCAGCGTCCCGCCGATCACGTCGTGCCCGCCGAACAGCACGACCGCGCCGATCGAGAGCGTCGGCAGGAAGAGGAGACCGGGCAGGAACGCCGCCTCGACGCGCGCCTGGCGGAGGACGCCGTCGCGCACGGCCTCGGCCTTGGTCGTGAAGCGTGCCTGGACGTCGTCCTCGCGGCCGAACGCCTGCACCATCTCGATCCCGACCACCGCCTCGTCGGCGGCCTCGGTCACGTCGGCCTTGAGCTGCTGCACGTGCCGCGAGATCGGCATGACCCGCCGCGCGAACATGAACGCGAGCACCCCGACGAGCGGCATCGCCACGAGGGCGATCGCGGCGAGCTTGACGTTCACGAGAAACAGGACGACCGCAATCCCGAAGATCATCATCAGGGACTGAAGCCCCTGCGTCATGCCCCAGCCGATGAAGTAGCGGATCGGGTAGAGGTCGTTCGTCGCGCGCGACACGACCTGGCCGGTGGCATGCCGGTCGTAGAACGCGCGCGGGTAGCGCAGGTAGGACTGGTAGAGCAGCTCGCGCATCCGCCACTCGACGCGGATGCCGGTTCGCGACGTCGCGTAGCGGCGCGTGAAGTTGAGGAGGAAGCGCAGCGTCGCGAGCCCGACGACCGCCACGAGGTAGGGCCACAGCGCAGCGCGGTGGCCGTTCGTCGGGGCGATCGAGCGATCGATCGCGTGGCGGATGACGATCGGGATCGCGAGCGAGAGCCCGCTGTAGGCGAACGCGCAGACGAGCCCGACGACGACGAGCCGTCCCTGGTCGCGCCACAGCCGCGCGAGCCCCTTCGCGGTCGCGACGGTGCCGAGATCGGGAGGATCGACCGAGAGAAAGCGCCCGTTCACCTCAGCAAGCTACCAGCCGATCGTTAACCTGCTTACCTCTTTCGAAGCGGCAGGGTCAGGCGGGCTGCGGAAGCGGACCGCCGCGGCCGGCGCCCGCCGCCCGGCGCAGGCCCTTGATCGTCCACCCGCCCAGCGCGAGCACGATCAGCCCGGTCACGAGGAGGAGGAAGAGGAGACGACGCTTCATGACGCCAACCTACGACCTTCCCCGGACACGGGCATCGGCCCACGTGATGATTCGGCGTCGGCCTATGGAATGAAGCCCAGATCCTCCGGAAGCATCGACGTCGGGGTCTCGAAGAACGGGCCGGGCCCGTCGGGGTCGATCGTCACCGCGCCGTCGGTCGCGAAGAACGTCGCGATCTGGGCCTGGGCGGCGAACGCGAACGGCGCTCCCGCGCCGGTGATGTTGGTCAGGAACGTGTGTGGGTTCTTCGCGACAGCCGGGTTCGCGGCGAACGCGAGGTCGTTGCGGAACAGGGTCGCCCGTCCGGCGAGGTTCCCCGCACGGATCACGCGCGTCGCCGTCGGGTTCGGAACCGTCTGGTCGCCGCGCGCGAACTGGAAGATGATCGGCATCGAGATGTAGGGTGCGTAGCCCTCCGGGTTCCCGGCTTGCTGCGCCCACTCGGAGTTGTCGAGGTAGTCCTGGATCGCGGCGGCGCCGGGCACCGTGTCGACGACGATCGGCTGGTTCCGGAGCGGCATGTTCTCGTCGAAGTTGGTCAGCGTCGAATTCGGGACGGCGTTGTAGAGCGACGGTGTCCGCGAGATCAGGGCGAGCCCGACCAGCGGGCGGAACGACGGCGAGAGGCGCGCGATCTCGACGATCGGTCCGCCTGCGACGTTCGTGACGCCGGCGCGGATCGTCGGCTCGAGCCCGAGCAGCTCGACGCCGTAGATGCCGCCGAACGACTGCCCCGTGTAGTAGATCCGCGACGTGCTCAGGTCCGGCGAGCCGTCACCGTCGACGTCGACGCCGGCGTGCAGCACGTGGACGAGCTGCATCAGGTCGATCACCGTCTGTCGCAGCCCGTCGCTGTTCGACACGAGCGACTCGGCGCCGACCGCCGACACGCCCTCGGTCGAGTCGATCGTCCCGTTGCCGTCCTGGTCGATCCCGCGTCCGCCGGCGGGGAAGGTGACCGGCGCGCCGCCGGGCTCGGAGACGGTGTACGTCCCGAGCGGGCCGAAGCCGTGGCCGACGACGTTGATCGCGATCGTCGCGATCCCCGCGTTCGCCAGCGACGACGCGACGACCCACGGTGCGCCGTTCTTCGAGTCGCCGAACCCGTGCCCGAAGATCGCCACGGGCCAGCCGCCGTGCGGCGGCGGGCCGGCGGGCTCGAACAGCGTGAACTGAAGATGGTTCACGCTCTGGACCGCGGGCTCGCCGGTGCGGGTGCCGACCGGCGGGATCACCTCGTCGGCGTTCTCGTAGTCCGGCGACGCGTAGGAGCCGAAGGCGATCGTCCCGATCTTCCCCGGGAAGATCTGCGTGGCGGCGACCGGCAGCGCCGCCGGGGAGAGCGGTCCCGTGGTCGAGAGCTCGCGGTTCCAGGTGACCGCGAGGCCGGGCAGGTCCGGGAACACGGTGCGCGACCCGGCCGGGCCGAGGTCGAAGTCGACCGCCGGTGCAGGCGCCGAGAGGAGCTGGTGGCGGATCGTCTGCGAGATCGCGGTGACGCTCTGGGTCGTGAACAGGCTCAGGTCGGCGATCTCGGATGGAGTCGCCCCGCCGGCCCGCGCAAAGGGCAGCGCCGCCACGAGGAGCCTGTCATACGCCCGCTCGCCGGGGATCGACGTGTGGCCGAAGCCGAACGCGTGGATCGGGTTGCCGTGCGTGTCGTGGATGCCGCGCGTGACGACGAGCAGGTACGTCGTGTCCTGCGCGAGCTGGTCGTCGCTCTCGACGTAGAGCGTGTTCGTCGACGGCTCCCACACCGGCTGGTTGATGCCGATCGCGTGCGCATGGCCGCTCAGCGGGACGAGGAAGACGGTCGAGCTCGAGACCGTGCTCGGGTCGATCGGCCCGGAGAACGGGATGCGTATGCGCGGCTGGATGTTGAAACCGTCGAGGTGGTCGAGGACGGCGACGTCCGCGCAGTCGCTCGGATGCGTCGCGCAATCCGGCTCGGGCAGGTTCACGCGCAACCCGGTGAGCTGCGTCGGATCGAACGTCGTGTCGAGGTTGGTCGGGAACGGCTGGAGCGCGGACGTCCCTGCGAGTGCAGCGGCCGGAAACGCGAGCGCGATCAGCGTGACGACGACGCGGACGATGGTGAGCACGGCTCCCCCTTGGTCGCGAGTGACGGGCCGACGCTACTCCTCTTCATAGCGGCGGAGCGCGGGGAACGGCCGGTGCCTCTTTACCCGCGTTTTACATACCGCTCGCAGAAGCTCCACGGATTGGGCGGATCGTTCCGCGTGACGTGGAGGTCGTTCGAGCAGGCACTCGGATCGTCGCCGCAGCGGTCGCAGCGGCGCTCGTGACCGCCGTCGCGGCCGGGGCGGCGACCGAGGCCGCACCGACCGCGATCACCGGGCCGGTCACCGCGGTCGGGCCGACCACGGCGACGGTCGCCGGCACGGTCAACCCCGGCGGCGTGTCGACGACCTGGTACGTCGAGTACGGGACGTCGACGAGCTACGGCTCGAAGTCCACGGCCGAGAGCGCAGGCTCGGGGACGAGCGACAAGGCGGTCTCGGGCTCGCTCACCGGGCTCAACCCGGGGACGACGTACCACTACCGTGTCGTCGCGACGTCGACCGCCGGGACGGGCCGCGGTGCGGACGGCATCTTCACGACGTCCGCGCCGCCCGGCGTCGTCACCGGCACCGCGACGGGCGTGACGCCGAGCGCCGCGACGCTGCACGGCTCCGTCGACCCGAACGGCCGCGCGACGAGCTACTACTTCGAGTACGGGACGTCGACGGGCTACGGCTCCCGGACGTCGACGAAGAACGCCGGGTCCGGCTCGAACTCGGTCGCGGTGTCGGCGTCCGTCTCCGGGCTGCAGCCCGGGCGGACGTACCACTTCCGGCTCGTCGCGAGCTCGGACGGCGGCACGTCGAGCGGCGGCGACGCGGCGTTCACGACGACGGGTGCGCCGACGGCGTCGACGTCCGCGGCGAGCTCGATCACGCCGACGACCGCGAAGCTCAACGGCACGGTCAGCGCAAACGGGCTGACGACGACGTGGTGGTTCGAGTACGGAACGACGACCGCGTACGGGTCGAAGACGCCCAGCCGAAGCGCCGGGTCGGGGACGAGCGCCCAGAAGGAAGCCGCGACGATCACGCGGCTCAAGGCGGCGACCGTCTACCACTTCCGCATCGTCGCGTCGAACAGCGGCGGCACGACACGCGGCGCCGACCGGACCTTCTCGACGTCGCTTCCGCCAGGCGTGCAAACCGGGGCTGCGCAGAGCATCGGGCCGAGCTCGGCGACGCTCATCGGCTCGGTCGACCCGCGCGGGCGGTCGACGACCTGGTGGTTCCAGTACGGGACGTCGACGTCGTACGGGAAGCAGACGCCGACGCAGAGCGCGGGATCGAAGGCCGGCGCGCGCAGCGTGAGTGCCGCGCTGCAGGGGCTCGTCGCGTCGACCGTCTACCACTTCCGGCTCGTGGCGAAGAACGATGCCGGGACGGCGGTCGGCCCCGACGCGACGTTCCAGACCGCGGGCGTCACGCTGGCGGTGCGGGCGCGCAGCCTCGTCTTCGGCCGCACGATCCTGCTGTCGGGCGCCGTCCCGACGCGCGAGGCCAACGCGCCGGTGACGATCTACGCACTGCCGTACGGGCAGTCGTCGGCGCACTCGATCGCCGTGGTGCTGACGCGCGCAGACGGGACGTGGTCCTACCTCGCGAAGCCGACGATCGGAACCGCGTACCAGGCCGGGTGGGGTGGAGGGACGACTGCACCCCTGGGGATCGGCGTGCATCCGTCCGTCAAGCTCGCCCACACGCGTCGCGGCGCGTTCCTGACGCGCGTCACGGCGGCGCACGGGTTCTCGCGTCGCGTCGTCCAGCTGCAGCGGCGTACCGCGGCGGGCCGCTGGGTCACGATCAAGCGCGTGCGGCTGGGCACCCGCTCGCGCGCGGAGTTCAAGGCGGTCCTGCCGCGCGGCCGCTCGGTCGTGCGCGTCGCGATCAGCGTGAACCAGGCCGGCGCCGGCTACCTCGGCGGCGCGAGCCGCGCGATCGTCGTCCGCCGCGGCTAGCGATCCACGCCACCGCTCATAGGATGGCGCCGT
>DASRES010000056.1 GCA_035651955.1 Acidimicrobiia bacterium | reverse complement strand
CGTTCCGGACGGTCCCGAGACACGTGTTCGTCCCGGACGCGTCGCTCGAACGCGCGTACTCCGCCGACCTCGCGATCGCGACGCGCACGACGGCAGACGGGATCCCGATCAGCAGCTCGAGCGCGCCGTCGATCATGAGCGTCATGCTCGAGCCGCTCGAGACCGCGCCGGGCATGCGCGTGCTCGAGGTCGGGACCGGGACCGGCTACAACGCCGCGATCCTCGCCGAGCTCGTCGGGCCGGCCGGCCACGTCACGACGGTCGAGCTCGACCCGTCGCTCGCGGCGACCGCGCGCGCCCGGCTCGCGGCCCTCGGCGCCACGGTCGACGTGCTGACGGGTGACGGTTGGGAGGGCGCGGCCCGGACGGCACCGTACGACCGCGTCATCGTGACGGCCGGGGTGAGCGACCTCTCGCGCGCGTGGGTCGAGCAGCTGCGCGACGGCGGTCGCCTGGTCGTCCCGCTGTGGCTCGGCCCGGGCCTGCAGCTCCCCGTCACGTTCGAGCGGTGTGGCGAACGTCTCGACAGCCGCAACGTGGATTGGTGCGGGTTCATGCCCCTCCGTGGCGAGCACGCGGGCGCCGACGCCAGGTCGTCGCCGGCGAATGGATCGTCGACATGGCGGACGGCACGGACGCCGACGCCGGCGTCTTGCGCGACCTCCTGACCGGCGCCACCAACCGCGAGCCCGCTCCGCAGCGGCCGCCGTTCTGGTTCGGCCGTCTCGCGCTCCGAGATCCCGAGACGGTGATGCTCGTCGGACGCGCGCAGTGGCGGCGCCGCGGCTGGGGCCTCTTCGACCGCTCGGGACGAAGCGTCGCGGTCGTCGTCGACGGCCAGGTGACGTGGGCGAGCGGTCCTGATGCGCGCGACCGGCTCCTGACGTTCCTCCGCTCGTGCACGCCGCTCGACATCCACGCGCTGACGATCCGAGCCGTGCCGTCGGCCGTCCCACCGCCGCGCGGGGACGCCACGATCGAGCGGGTCGAGCACACGTTCGTCGTGGAGGAGCGCGCGCCCGTGTGAGACCGTGAGTGCGCGCCGCCGCGACGCGCGGCAGACTCGTGTGATGCGGCCGGTCGGGGTGCACCACGTGTCGATCAACGTGTCCGACGTCGACGAGGCAGTCCGCTTCTACGTCGACGTGCTCGGTCTGACCCAGCGGGGGGACCGGCCGGAGCTCGGCATCGGCGGTGCGTGGCTCGACGCGGGTAGCCAGCAGGTCCACCTGCTCGAAGCGCCGCCACCGGCGAGCCGCGGACAGCACTTCGCCGTGCAGGTCGACGACCTGCCCGCGGTCGTCGCCGAGCTGCGGAGCCGCGGGATCGGCGTCAGCGACGCGTCGCGCGTCGGGACCGGGCTCCAGGCGTTCGTGAACGACCCGTCCGGCAACACCGTCGAGCTGCACCAGCCGAACGCGGTCTGACGCAGCGCCGATGAGTGCCGGCGCCTGCGAACGTCCAACGGTCATGGACGCTACGAACCTCGCCGACCTCTACTCGCTGCCACTGATCGACTGGTCGCTCGTCACGCAACGGCTCGACCAGGGGCTCACGCAGGCACCCGACAGCGGCGGGCCGAACCGTCACACGTGCTGGCTCGCGACGATCGACGCCGACGGCAGTCCGCACGTGACCGGCATCGGCGCGCTGTGGACCGAGGGGACGTTCTGGTTCGAGACAGGACCGGCGACCCGCAAGGCACGCAACCTCGCACGCGACCCGCGGTGCACCTTGAGCGTCGCGACGCAGCAGTTCGACCTCGTCGCCGAAGGCGAGGCGCACCGCGTCACCGACCGCGACACCGTTGCCACGATGGCAGCACGATGGGCCGCGGGAGGTTGGCCGGCGCGCGTCGACGACAGCGGCACGGCGCTCACCGCCGAGTTCAGCGCGCCGTCCGCGGGACCGCCCCCGTGGTTCGTCTACCGGATGACGTTGCACACTGCGACGGCGCTCGGCACGGTGGAGCCCGGCGGCGCGACACGGTGGCGGTTCGCGTGAGTCATCACGTGGATGCGGACGCCCTCCTGCGTTCACAGATCGACTACTACCGCGTGCACGCACCCCGATACGACGACTGGTGGGAGCGTCGCGGTTCCCACGATCTCGGCGCCGAGTTCAACGAGGCCTGGTTCGGAGAGGTCGAGCGGCTCTACGGCGCGCTCGACGAGTTCGGCCCGAGTGGCGACGTGCTCGAGCTCGCCGCCGGAACAGGCATATGGACGACTCGGCTCGCGTCGCACGCGTCGTCGATCACCGCCCTGGATGCGTCGGCCGAGACCTTGGAGCGCAACGCGCGCAAGCTGACGAACAGTGACGTGCCCGTCGAGTTCGTCACCGCGGACATCTTCACGTGGGTGCCGCACCGACCCTTCGACGTCGTGACGTTCGCGTTCTGGTTGAGCCATGTGCCGGAGACGCGCTTCGACGAGTTCTGGGACCTCGTCGGGCGCGCGCTGCGGCCCGGGGGCCGGGTCTTCTTCGCGGACAACGCCGCCCCGAGCGCGGCACAACCGACCCGCGGTCGCTTCGCGGTGCGTGACGGGATCGCCGAAGGTGTGAACAGCCTCACGGACCTGAAGAACGGGACGAGCATCCGGCGCGTCGCCGACGGGCGCACGTTCGAGATCGTCAAGGTGTACCGGGAGCCGGACGTGTTGCGCGCCCGGCTGGCGGGGCTCGGCTGGGACGTCACCGTGGCGACGACCGACTGGGCGTTCGTGTACGGCTTCGGGACGGTGCGGGAGCGCCGGTGACCATCGACGAAGCTGCGCGCCTCGCGCGTGCGCTTCCCGAGGTGACCGAGGGTGAGCGGCACGGGAACCGCACGTGGTTCGTCGCCGGCAAGGCGTTCGCGTGGGAACGCCCGTTCAGCAAGGCCGACCTGAAGCGCTTCGGCGACGAGACCCCACCCGACGGCCCGATCCTCGCCGTCCGCGTGGACGACCTCGGGGAGAAGGGAGCGGTCCTCGCGGCGAACCCGAAGGCGTTCTTCACGATCCCCCACTTCGACGGCTACGCCGCGGTGCTGATCCAGATGAAGAAGGTCACGAAGCGGCCGTTGCAGGACGCGCTGCTCGACGCCTGGCTCGCGTGCGCGCCCCCGAAGCTCGCCGAGGAGCACCTGGCACGCCGACGGCGAGCCGGCTGATCGCGGTCATCCGCGGCACGCACCGGCGACGAACACGTCGCGGTGAGCAGGGACGATCTCGGCGATGCGAGCGACGCGCGGCTCGTCGTCGCGATCGCACGGTTCCACGAGGAAGCGCTCGCGGAGGCGTACCGCCGGCACGGCGGCGCCGTGTTCGCGCTCGCCAACCGGCTCCTCGGTGACCGTGCGCTCGCCGAGGAGGTGGTCCAGGAGGTGTTCGTCCGGTTGTGGGACGACCCCGACCGCTTCGACGCCGACCGCGGCTCCCTGCGCTCCTTCCTCCTCGCGAACGCGCACGGCCGGAGCGTCGACCTCATCAGGTCGGAGACGTCACGCCGTCGCCGCGAGGAGCGCGACGCCCGTCTGACGGCGGAGTCCGGGTACGACGTCGAGCACGAGGTCTGGGACCTCGCCCTCGCGGAGCAGGTCCGCAGCGCGCTCGGCACGTTGTCGGTCGGCGAGCGGACCGCGATCGAGCTCGCGTACTTCGAGGGTCACACGTACCGGGAGGTGGCCCGGCTGCTGCACGAGCCCGAGGGCACGATCAAGAGCCGCATCCGCGCCGGGCTCGTCCGGCTGCGCGCGTCGCTCGCCGATGCCGGAATCGGTGGATCATGGACGGCGTGAGCTTCGAGGACGAGCAGGAGCTCCGGGAGCTCCTCGGCGCGTACGCGCTGGACGCCGTCGATCCCGACGAGCGCGAGCGCGTCGAGCGCTACCTCGAGGAGAACCCGCACGCCCGCGCGGAGGTCGGCGAGTTCCGCGAGCTCGCCGCCCTGCTCGCCCACGCGGGGACCGACGCGCCGGTGGGCGTGTGGGACCGGATCAGCGAGACGATCAACCGCGACCGTGGTGCACCGCCCGTCGCGCGCATCATGCCGCGCACCGAGCGACGATCGCGCGGGCGCACGGTCGCGTTGCGCGTCGCCGTCGCCCTCGCCGCCGCGGCCGCGATCGCGGCGGTCGTCCTGGGCGTGAAGGTGGCGCAACAGAGCAACCGCATCGACACGCTCACGCGCGCGGCCGGGCAGACGAACGCGTTGCGGCACGCGATGGACGTCGCGCGGTCGCAGCAGGGCGCACGCTCCGTCGTCCTGTCGGCGCCCGACGGGACGCACCGGGCACAGATCGTCTACCTGCCCGACGGGACGGGGTTCCTGTCCGCGACGGGCCTCGCGACGCTCCCCGACGGCCGCACGTACCAGTTGTGGGCGCTCGTCGGCGACGCGCAGCACCCGACCGCGATCTCGGCGGGCGTCCTCGGGGCGGCGCCCGGGGTCGCGGCGTTCCGCTACCGCGGCCCGGTGGTCGGGTTCGCGCTGACGGACGAGCGTGCGCCGGGCGTCGTGTCGTCGACGAATCAACCGGTCGCGGCCGGCCACGTCGACTGACGCGCCGCCCGTCGGCCAAGGTCGGGTCATGACAGATCCGAACTGGGCGGAACAGGTGACCGCGGTCGCGACCGCGGTCGGCGCGGTCGGCCTCGTGAGCACGCTCGGGCTCGTGGTGTTCGGGGCCCGTCAGGTCCGGGAGGCGCGCGAGACACGGCAGGCGGAGATGGCGGCCGACTTCCTGCGCCGGTGGGACGAGGACGCGCTGGTCGAGACACGCCGTCTCGTCGCGAGCTTCGCGGACGCCGACCAGCTCCGCGATGCGTTCGTCGGATACATCGCGGCGAACGCACCCGAGGCATACGTGCTGTATCGCGAGCTCGACTACTTCGAGCAGCTCGCCGCGCTCGAGGAGCTCGGCGCGTTCCACTCCGACCTCATCGACGCGCTGCTCGGCCGGCGGCTCGTCGATCGCTGGGAGCTGTGGAAGCCGTCGATCGACGCGATGGGCGAGAACGTCTACCCGATGTTCGCGTCACTGGTCGACAAGCTGCGCCGCCGTCACGGCTCATTGACACCTGAGTACCGCCAGACCACGCAGATCGCTCATTGAGCGGTCAGGCCGGCTTGTTGGGCCAGTCGCGGAACGTCTGCCGGTGGCGCGCGGTCTCCGCGATGATCGCGTCGATGTAGACGAGCTTGCGGATCATGTACGAGCGCGTCTCCTTCGGGTCCAGGTAGAGGTTGTAGAGCCGCCCGTACGCGTAGTTGCGCACCGAACCGGTGAACCCACCCGGGTTCAGCACGTCCGTGTCGTCGTCGCTGATCGACGTGAGCATGTACTTGTACTCGCCGACGCGCACCGCCGAGTAGTTGGCGGTGAGCCAGTAGTGCTGTGACTTCCGGTTCGACACCACCTCGAGCTCGTCCGCGGGCGCGAGGAGGAACGACGTCTGGTCCACGCTGTCGAGGTACCGGTCGGCGGGGAGCCGGTCGCCGGCGCCGGCCAGCGTCGCGGACGTCGCGAACAGGTCGAGCAGGTGCACGATGCCGTCACTCGTGCGGCCGGGCTCGACCATCCCCGGCCACGAGACGACCGCGGGGACCCGGACACCGCCCTCCCACGTCGAGCCCTTGGCGCAGCGGAACGGCGTGAACGCCGAGTCCGGCCACGTCTCCATCTCGGGACCGTTGTCGGACGAGATCACGACGAGCGTGGACTCCAGCTGGCCGGTGCGCTCGAGCGCCGCGACGAGCCGTCCGCAGATGTCGTCGAGCTCGACGAGCGCGTCCTTGTACGGGTGCTTCGCGGGCGAGCGGCCGAGGAAGTCGGGGTGCGGATAGTTGTCGAAGTGCGCGCCCCGCGTGCAGTGGTACAGGAACCACGGCCGGTCGGACGCGGCCATGCGCTCGACGAACTGCTCGGAGTACGCGCACCACTTGTCGTCGAGCAACGACAGCACGGGGATCGTCACCTCCTCGACGTCCTCGGCGTCACCGCCCCGCTGCGCGTGCACGAAGCACTTGTTGAAAGGGATGTTGCGCACCCACTCGGTGCGCGCGTCGCTGTACACGACCTCGGGGAAGAAGTAGGGGTCGCGCCACTCCGTGTACATGTCGGACACGCTGAGGAACCCGTAGAAGTCGTCGAAGCCGACGTGCTGCGGCTGGCTCTCGCGGTTCTCCCCCATGTGCCACTTGCCGACGGCCTGCGTCACGTACCCCGCGTCCGAGAGGAGCTGCGCGAGCGTGACCTCGCCGTGCAGGCCCCCCGGCATCCCGTACATCGGCGGGACGAGCAGCCCGTGCCGCATCGGGACACGGCCGGTCATGATCGACGCCCGCGTGGGCGTGCACGACGGCTCGCTGTAGCACGACGTCAGCACCAACCCGTCGCGCGCGAGACGGTCGATGTTCGGTGTCGGGGCGCCGACTGCGACGCCGCCGCCGTAGCACCCGAAGTCGCCCCACCCGACGTCGTCCATCAGGATCAGCAGGATGTTCGGGCGACGTCCGGCGCGCGCGACGAACGCGTCGAGCTTCTGGCGCGCAGCCTCCTCGCGTGCGGGGACCACGAAGCACGGCTCGCGGTTCGACGCGGGCGTGACGGTGTCGCCGACGATCGGGTCGACGGTCATGAGCCGGGGAGCGTAGAAGGTGCGGGCTCGCTACAGCACGTGGGCCGTGCGGCTCTGGCGGATGCGCGCGAACGTCATCACCAGGCTGTAGAGCTGCTCGACCTGCCGCGGCAGCAGCCGGTCGAACTTGATGCCGTACATCGTGCGCGCCGAGTCGGGGGCGACGCGGACGACGGTGCCGTAGAGCTGGAAGCGCTCGGCCGTCGCGACGCCGTCGAAGCGCACGAGGACCCGTTCGCCTGGCGCGAGGTCGTCGCCGACCGCCTCGACGCCCGCACCGGACGCGGAGAGGTCACGCAGATGGCAGCGCCGCCAGCCCGGTGTCGATGCGTCGGGGCGCAGCACGCGGATCTGCGCGCACGACTCCACCCGCGCCCGGAACGAGTCACGCCGGGCAAAGTCGACGGGCGCAAACGGGCCCGCACCCGTCGTGCTCGTGTCGAGCGTCGTGTCGCTGCCCACCGTTCGCCCCTGCCTCGTTGCGTTCGGCGCCGCTGGCGCTGCGCCACCGGCACGGAGAGAGTGCGCCTTCCCGGCCCGAAGGGCAATGGGCCGGGAGACCCATCGTGTCGCGATGGGTGGTGCGACGGGCGGGCGTCAGACGACGGAAAGCCGTCGGGCCGTCGCCGGCGGTTCACAGCCGTTTCCAAGCTCGGGTTCACCCCGCTCTCAGCCTCCGGGCCCACGCTCCGCGGGCACGTCCGACCCAGGACCGAGAGGAGGTGATGCTCATGCGTCCGGTGCACAAGATGGTCGCGGCAGGAGTCGTGTCCGCCGGCTTGCTGGTCGGAGGCGCGGTCGCGGCGAACGCGGCGACGAGCGGCTCGTCGCCGTCCACACCCTCGACACCCTCGACGACCTCGGGATCGTCGAGCTCGTCGCCGTCGGCACCGACCACACCGTCGACGGCGCCGCACGCGCACGGTCACTGCCCGAACATGTGAGACCGAAGGACGCACGCGACGTGATCTCCGACGCGCTCGGAGGTCGCGTCGCGTCCGGAGCGCCTGCCGGCGGCGGAAGCACCGTTCGCTAGCGTGCGTCGAGTGCAGGAGGCGGACGAGGTCGACGCGACCCGCTGGGTCACGCTCGCGATCTCGATCCTGTCCGCATTCATCGTCGTGCTCGACAACACGGTGCTCAACGTGTCGATCCCGACGATGCTGCGGGACCTCCACACGACGCTGCCGTCGCTCGAGTGGGTCATCACCGGCTACGCGCTGACGTTCGCCGCGCTCCTCATCATCGGCGGACGACTCGGCGACATCTACGGACACCGCCGCATCTTCATCATCGGCGCCGCGCTGTTCGGCGCCGGATCGCTGCTGGCATCGGTGTCGACGTCGGTCGGTCAGCTCATCCTGGGCGAGGCGATCATCGAGGGCGTCGGCGCGTCGCTCATGCTCCCCGCGACGCTCGCGATCCTCTCCAGCACCTTCCGGGGCGCTGAGCGCGCGGCCGCGTTCGCCGCGTGGGGCGCGACCGCGGGTGTCGCGGCCGCGGCCGGGCCGGTCGTCGGCGGGTTCCTGACCACCAACTACTCGTGGCGGTGGTCGTTTCGCATCAACGTGATCGTGGCGCCCGTCGCCGTCGTCGGCGCGCTGCTGTTCATGAAGCACGGCGGGCACCGAGGCGCGCGCGTCCGGATCGACGTGCCGGGGGCGATCCTCATCGCGGCCGGGATGTTCCTGCTCGTCTTCGGTCTGAGCGAGGGCGGCGTGTACGGGTGGTGGCGGCCGGCGAAGGACTTCTCGGTCGTCGGCAAGCTCGTGTGGCCCGCGACGCGTTCCCTGTCCGTGATCCCGGTCGTGTTCGTGGCCTCCGCGTTGATCCTCGCCGCGTTCGTGTGGCTCGAGGTCGTGAAGGACCGCGCCGGGCGAGATCCGCTGTTCCAGTTCGCGCACTTCCGCTTCAAGACGTACCGCTACGGGCTGCTCACGAGCATGGTGCTGGCGATGGGGCAACTCGGCATCAGCTTCGTGCTGCCCGTGTTCCTCCAGGACGGCAAGCACCTCAGCGCAGAGCGCAACGGTTTGTGGATGCTGCCGAGCGGCCTGTTCGTCATCGTCGGCGCGCAGACCGCGAGCCTGCTCATCCGCCGCTACGGGACGACGATCATCGTGCGCGTCGGTCTCGTGATGTACGCGGCCGGCATCGTGCTGATCCTGCGCGTCGTGAACCTGAACATCACCGTGTGGTCACTGCTGCCCGGGCTCGCGCTGTACGGTGCCGGGATCGGCTTCGCCGGCGCGCAGCTCACGAACGTGGTGCTCTCCGAGATCCCCTCGGAGAGCTCGGGCGTCGCAAGCGGCGCGAACACGACCATGCGACAGGTGGGAAGCGCGCTCGGCGTCTCGGTCATCGGCTCGTTGCTGACGGTGCAGAGCCTGCGCGCGGCGACGAGCCGCATTGCGTCGTCGTCGTTGCCCCGTACGGTGAAGCAGAGCGCGCTCGCCGGCGTGCACGCAGCGGGGACGGGCTACGTGCCGCCGCCGTCACTGTCCCCGAAGCACGCGTCCGTCGTCACCAGCGCGCTCGAGCACGGTGTCACGACGGGCACGCGCGTCGCGCTCGTCTTCGCGGTGGTCGTGATCGCGGCGGGAACGCTGATGTCGCTGCTCATCCCGCGCGACAAGCCGCACCGCGACGACCTACCGGTGGCGCCCGAGCCCTCGGGTGCGATCGAGCCCGACCCGGCCTCGATCGGAGATTTCGCATGAATGCCCGGCTGCTCACCGTGTCCGCGACGTACGGCGCGGGCGGCAGCGAGATCGCGCCGCTCCTCGCGCACACGCTCGGCCTGCCCTTCGCCGACCGGCTGACGAGCGTGCAGACGCTCCCGGCGATCCCGACGGAGCACGCGAGCGAGGACGAGCTCGCCGACACGCCGCGCAGCCGCTTCCTCGACGGACTCGCGCTCATCAGCGCGGACTGGAACATCCCGGCGCCGGCGGATGTGACGAAGCTCCCCGACCACGTGCGCACGCAGGTGCAGACCGGGCTGGAGGACCTGCTCGCGACGGGCGGCGCCGTGGTGCTCGGACGCGCTGCGGCGATCGCGCTGGGACGGCGGTCGTGCGTGTTCCACGTGCGTCTGGACGGCCCACCGGACCGCCGCGCGCAGCGTGGCGCGGCATGGGAGGGCATCGATCTCGCGACGGCGCGACGGCGGCTGGAAGAGACGGATTCGTCACGCGCGCGGTACGTGAAGCGTCTCTACCGGGTCGACCCCGCCGATCCCGCGCACTACCACCTCGTCGTGGACTCGACCGTCCTTTCGATCGACGCGTGCGTCGACCTCGTCGCGACCGCGGCCGAGGCCGCCTGGGCGTTCGACGAGCGTGAGCTCACCGAGCGCTCGCACCGCCGAACCGGCGGTTGACGCCAACCGAGCGCCAACGCTCGGCAAACGACCGTCGTTCACCGCCGACTCACACGTTTTTCACATTTCGCGGCCCGTACGGTGCCGGGCGATGGCGACGGTCGTCGTCGAACCCGAGCTTCGGAGGTCCGAGGGGCATGCGGACGCAACGCCCCGCACGCGCGCGCCGTCGCGGGGTGAGCTCGCCGCGCTCGCAGGGATCGCGGGCGCGGTCGTCGCCGGGACGATCCTCCGGTTGTGGGGGCTCGGCGCCGGTCGCCTGACGTACGACGAGAGCTTCACCGCGATGGTCGGCCGCCTCCCGATCACGCATCTCGTCTCGTACCTCGCGCACCACGACTCCCACCCGCCGCTCGACTACGTGCTGCGCGCCCCGCTCGCGCGCGCCGGCGTGAGCGAGCTGTGGTTCCGCATGCCGTCCGCGCTCTGCTCGATCGCGGCGCTCGCGCTGTTCGGTTGGTGGGTTCGCCACCGTGGTTTCGCCGGCGTCGTCGCGACGACCGCGATGGCGGTCAGCGCGTTCCAGCTCACCCACGGACGCGAAGCGCGCATGTACGCGGAGATGGAGCTGATCGGTGTCGGCGCCGCGGTCCTCGCCGACGCGTGGCTCCGCCGCCCGCGGCGCGGGCACGCGATCGCGATCGGCGCCGTCGTGTTCCTCGGCCTCATGACCCACGTCTCGGGATTCCTCCTCGGCGCGGGCATCCTCGCGTGCGCAGGCACGCGACGCGACCGCGACGCGTGGGAGTGGCGGGGCGCAATCGTCGCGGCTGGCGTCGCATGGGCGGCACTGTGGGGACCGACCTTCGCCGTCCAGGCGCGCGGTGGCCATTCCGACTGGATCCCCGCGACGTCCTTCCACGGGCTCGTCGACGCGCTCGGCCGTGCCGTCACCTTCCGCAGTGTCGCCTACGAGGTCGTGGTCCTGGCCGTCCTCGTCGGCGCGATCGCGATCCTGCGGCGCGACCGCACGCTCGGTCGCGTCTGGCTGTGCTGCTTCGCCGCGCCGGTCGCGGTCGGCGCGGCCGCGGGTCTCGCGCTCCCGGTCGTGATCGACCGGACGTTCACCGTCGTGTCGTGGGGACCGCTGCTCGCGATCGGCTTCGCGGTCGACGCGCTGGCGCGCCGACTGCGTGTCGCGGGCGCGTTCGCGTTCGTCGCGCTCCTGGCCGTGATGCTGCCGTCGACCGCGTACGCGTTGGCGACGCGCTCGGGGCCCGACGTCGCCATCCGCCACCTCCAGGCCGTCGTGCGGCCCGGCGACGTCGTCGCAGTGCGGCCGGCCTGGAAGGGCGTGGAGACCGAGTGGTCCCTCGGCGTGCGGGGTCGCGAGTCGTTCCGGACCGTTCGGATCGGCGTTGCTCCGGGCGCGGAGTCGCGCATCGTCGGTGGGGCGCCGGTCAGCGGGCGCGTCTGGGTCCTCGATTGGCACCACTACGCACTCCCGAACACGACGCCGTGCGCGCCGACGTGGCAGCGCGGCACGAGCAGGATCGAATGTCTGCGCGTACCGACGAGCTCGATCGCGATACCGCGGACGGGCTGACCCGCCGCGCGCGCGGCGACGAGCGCCGGCATCGCACACGCCGGCGGATCCTGCTCGCGGCCGCCGCCGCGACCGCGATGGTGCTCGTCACCATCGGGGTGTCGCTCACGCGCGCGCTGACCGCACCCGGCGGTGACCCCGTCGGCGTGAAGTTCGTCGAGTGGGTGCGCGACCACGGCGGTGGCGGGGTCGCGGATGTCCTCGAGAACTGGTGGTACTCGCACCACGCGCCGCGTGTCGGTGGACGACCCCGTCACGGCATCCCGCGCGCGGCGCGACCCGACCCGCCGCCGAGCGCACCGGTCTCGACCCCGCCGCCGACGATCCCCGCCCCGCGCCCGGGCCCCGTTCCACCGCTCGCGTCGCCGGCACTGCCGGGCGAGGGCGTCTGGCAACCGACAGGGAAGCTCGTGCACGGTGATGCGGCGGTGTACGAGACGTTCCTGCGACCCGACGCGGTGCACACGAGCTTCCTCGCGGGCCTCGTCTGGATGGACATGCACCTGCTGCGCGCCACGCTCTACAACGGCCTGCAGGTGCCGGGCGGCGGACCGTGGTTCCACGGCGCGTTCGTCGCACCATCCGACTATCCGTCGCTCGTCGCGGCGTTCAACGGCGCGTTCCGGATCGGCGATTCGCGCGGTGGCTACTACACCGAGGGACGGACCGTCGCGCCGCTCGTGGACGGGCGCGCGTCCCTGGTGATCACACGGGACGGGAGCGCGACGGTCGGCGTGTGGGGACGGGACGTGACAATGTCACCCGACGTCGCCTCCGTGCGCCAGAACCTCGACCTCATCGTGGACGGCGGCCAGCCCGTCCCCGGCCTGCTCGCGAACGACCACGCGCAATGGGGCCACACCGTCGGTGGGAAGGTGTTCGTGTGGCGCTCGGGCGTCGGCGTCGACCGCGCCGGCAACCTCGTCTACGTCGCGGGCCCGGCGATGGACATCGAGTCGCTCGCGCGCGTGCTCGCCGACGCGGGATGCGTGCGCGCGATGGAGCTCGACATCAACTCGGAGTGGGTGAGCTTCTACACGTACGCCGGATCGACGCCCGCGGACATCCGCGGCATCAAGCTGCTCGGCAGCATCCAGCGCCCGAGCGACCGGTACCTGCACGAGGGCACGCGGGACTTCGTCACCCTCTCCGCACGGTGAGGTCGCGCCAGGCCGCGGCACCGCGGCCGAGGCCGCGCGCTCAGTGTTTCAGGTCGGCGACGACCTTCTTCGCGTCCGTGGCGGCCTGTCCGAGCGCCTGGCGTGCCGTCTTGAGATCGGCCCGTGCGGCCTGCATCGCGGCGACGTTCCCGCTCATGTCCTGCGCGGGGACGAGACCCGGCACGGCCGCGACGTGACTCGTCAGGTTGGGCACGGTTCCCAACGTCGAGTCGAACGACGCCAACGCGTGGTCCATCGCCGTCAGGTCGGCCTGTGCCTGCGCGTTCCCGCCGACGAGCCCCGTCAGCGTCTGCGCGACCGATGCCAGCTTGCCCCGCGCGACGCCGAGATGATCGGCCTCCTCGACGATGCGCGACTGCGGGACGCGCAGCCAGTAGACGCGGTAGCCGGCGAAGATCGTCGCGACGTCGGCGCGCAGCCCTTCGCGCGTCGGATAGCACGACGACTGGATCCGCTGGTCGAGCGCCACGAGGTTGCTCTTCGCGTTGGCCAGCGTGCTCAGCAGGCCGCTGTTCACGCCCCACGGGTCCTGCGCACCCGTGAGCGCGGACGACAACGTCGTCAACGTGGTCTCCCGCCGCGCGGCCTCGGCATGACCGCGCGAGCGAAGGTCGGCGAACGCGGGGGGACATCCGTTCGAGCTCGGTGTCGTCGCGTTGGTCGAGCGCACCGGCGGGACCGGGCGCGCGCCGGCCGGCGCGGCCAGCAGCGTCGCGACCGCGACGCCCGCGGCGACGAACGCACCGGCACTCGAGAGCAATCTCCTGCTCACGGTGCGGTCCCCTCCTGGCTCGCGTCGGGGTTGGTCTGGCCCGCGGCGCCGTCAGCCTGGCTCAGGAGCTGGTCGACGCTCGAGAGCTGCTCGTTCGCGCCCGACAGCGCGGCCGCGGCCCCGGGTGCCTGCGCGGCGCTCGGCGCGTGCGCGCCTGATCCCGCGGTGGGGACCGCGGCGGCACCTCGTGAGGTCGTGGTGAGGGGCGTGCCGTGCGTCGCGTGACTGCCCGCGCCGCTCCCGCCACCGCACGCTCCGGCCGCGACGACGAGCAGGGCACCCGCGACGGCGAGGGCCGCGCGACGCAGTCCTGTCCGCATGCGTCAGCCATCGGCACGCGACCAACGCGCCTTCGTCAACGAATCGTCAAATCTTGGCCCGTCAGCGCAGCAGGCTGGCGCGTGCCCCTCCCGTCGCGAGGAGGAGGGCGAGCGCACCGGCACACAACGCGACGACGACCACGACACACAGCCAGACGGGCCACGTGTCCGGATCGAACCGTTCAGCGCGCATCGACGTGGACCTCAGGCTCCGACATCCGCACCGAACATCCCCCGCGCGCGATGTGCCGAGCATGAGAGGCACACACGAACGGGTAGCCACATGCGGTGAGGACCGGCCCCCGACGCGCGAGCGGTCTCGCGCTCGGCGTGCTGGCCGGGATCGGCGGGTTCGTGGACTTCGGCGGCGTCATCACGTCGACCCAGAGCGGCGCGCGCTTCCACACCGCGCTGCTGTGGACGCTCCTCCCGGGAATCATCGGTTTCGCGGTGTTCGCGGAGATGTCGGGGCGGATCACGATCTCGACCGGTCGGACGACGTTCGACGTCATCCGCGACCGCCTCGGCGGCCACCTCGCACTCGTCCCGCTCGTCGCGACCGGGCTCGTGAACATCCTGACGCTCGCGGTCGAGATCGCGGGCATGGCGCTCGCGGTCCGGATCGGTCTGAAGCTGCCCGTCCCGCTCCTCGCCGCGCTGTTCGCGATCGCCGTTCTCGTCGTGCTCTGGCGGGCCGGGTTCGACCTGCTCGACAACACCGCCGCGATCCTCGGACTGACGATGCTCGTCACAGTCGCGGCGATGATCGAGCTCGCGCCGCGCTACTCGCACGTCGCCGTCGCGCTCGCTCACCCCGACGCGCGCACGACGCATCCCGCCGCCCTGTACGCGTTCACCGTCGTCTCGTTGCTCGGCGCGTACATGACGCCCTACCAGTTCGAGTTCTACTCGTCGGGGGCGATGGAGCAGGCGTGGACGGGCGACGATCTGGTCACGAACCGGATGAGCGCGCTCGTCGGCACCTCGTGCGGCGGGCTGATCACGCTTGCGCTCATGGTCACGGCGGCCGTCACGCTGTTCCCCGGCCACGACGTGAAGACGCTGCTCGATGCGGCCCGCCCGACCCGGGACGCGTTCGGTACGGCGGGCGTCGCGATCTTCGCGTTCGGCACGTTCGCCGTCTCCGCGGGAGCCGCGCTCGAGACCGCGCTCGCCGGCAGCTACGGCGTGTGCCAGTTCTTCGGGTGGGACTGGGGCAAGCGGCAACGCCCGCGTGAGGTGCCGATGTTCCACCTCGCGATCCTGCTCGAATGCGTCGTCGCGGTCGCCGTCGTCGCAACCGGCGTCGACCCCATCCGGCTCACGGTCGTCACGATGGCCCTCGCGGCGTTCGCGTTGCCGTTCACGTTCGGGCCGTTGCTCATCGTCGCGAACGACCCGGAGTACGTCGGCGACCAGACGAACACCCGCGCCGGGAACGCGGTCGCGCTCGTCGTCTTCGCGATGCTCGCGGTCGTGACGATCGTGACGATCCCGCTCCTCGTCATCACGCGAGGCGGGTCGTGATCGCCCGGCGCCGGGTCGAGCTCGGCAAGCACGTCCTCGACAAGGAGATCGTCGACGCGGACGGGCTGCGCTGCGGCAAGGTGGACGACCTCGTGCTCGACGTCCCGGACGACGGATCGGGGCCCACCGTCCGAGCGATCCTGACCGGCCCCCTCGCGTTCGCCGGGACGCTCGGCGCTCCCGCGGTCCGGGTCGCGCGCGTGCTCTACCGCCTGGTCGGGCTGCGCGCCCCGAAGCCCGTCGAGATCGCATGGGACCACGTCGCGGCCATCGACGTCGTCGTGCACCTCGACCTCCACACCGCCGACACGGAGGTGCAGACCATCGCCGACCACGCTCGTCGTCTCGTCGCGCGCGTCCCGGGAGCCTGACGTGCGTGTCCGGCTGCACGATCTCCTCGGCCGTCGGGTCGTCGACTGCGAGCGACGGCGACTCGGCCGTGTGGTCGACGTGCGCGCGTCGCGACACGAGGACGAGTTGCGGGTCGACGCATTGCTCGTCGGGACGCGAGCCGGTCTCGCGCGCGTGATGCAGACCCGCTGGGTCGAGCGCCGGCGGCTGCGCGTGACGGTGCCCTGGGAGCACGTGGACGCGCTCGACGACCCGATCCGACTGTCGATCACGGCGCACGACGTCCGCGAGATCGACGCGCGACTCGACGAGGAGCTCGGGTGGACGCAATGACCTGGGCCTGCACCGGGCTCGTCGTGACGGTCGTCGTCGCGTTCGCGGCGTACGTCCTCGAGCTGCGGCAACGTCCGGCCGCGGGCCGGACCAAGCTGCCCCGCTTCGACCGCTTCGGCGAGCAGCTCGGCCGGGCCGAGGCCGAGCCGCCGCGACGCGCCTGAGCGAGCGGCTACGCGGAGACCGCGTCTCCGGCGACGCGCACCTGGTTCGCCGCCGACAGCCGCGCCGACACCTCACGCATCACCGCCCGTGCGAACGTCGGCGCGCGTTCCATCACCCGGTCGAGCTGCGAGGCCGGGATCACGCGGACGCGCATGTCGTCGCGCGCCACGACGGTGGCCGAGCGCGGCGCGCGCTGCACCACGCCCATCTCGCCGACGGTCTCGCCGGGACGGATCGTGGCGACGCGGCGGCCGTGCACGAGGACCTCGGCTCGACCGGACTCCACGATGATGCAGTCGAGCGAGAGCCGGCCCTGCTCGCACAGCATCGACCCGGCGGGCACGTCGACGACTCGACTCGCACTCCCGATCGTCTCGAGCTCCGAGCGCGGACAGCCGTCGAGCACTCCGACGGGTTGGACCGCAGGCCCGAGCTCGCGTCGCGTCCTGAACAAGCGCACCCCTCCCTCGCGCGTGGGTCTCCACGTTCCTCCCCGGTGGCGACCACGACAATGACGGTCGTCACCGGGGCGCGATGACTGCGGTCACCGCGCCGGTTCGCGCGACGAGGACGCAACGGAGACGCGACGAAGGCTCGAGCGTCAATAGGTGAACTCGCCGACCAGCGCGTTGAGCTCCTGCGCCATGCGCGACAGCTCCGTCGCCGCCTGCTGGGTCGAGCCGACCCCGTCGGCGGTGCTGTGCGCGGCCTGTGCGACGCCGGTGATGTTCTGCGCGATCTCGCTCGTTCCCTTGGCGGCCTCGGACACGTTGCGGCCGATCTCGTTCGTCGTCGCCGCCTGCTCCTCGACTGCGCTCGCGATCGTGTTCTGGATGTCGTTGATCCGGTTGATCACGTCGGTGATCTCCTGGATCGACACGACCGCGTCCTGCGTGTCGCCCTGGATCGCCTCGATGCGGCGCGAGATGTCCTCGGTGGCGCGCGACGTCTCGTTCGCGAGCTCCTTCACCTCGTTCGCGACCACGGCGAACCCCTTGCCCGACTCACCGGCGCGGGCGGCCTCGATCGTCGCGTTGAGCGCGAGCAGGTTCGTCTGCTCGGCGATCGAGGTGATCACCTTGACGACGTTGCCGATCTCGATGCTCGACTCGCCGAGTCTCGTGACGTTCGCGTTCGTCACCGCGGCCTTCTCGACGGCCTCCGTCGCGACACGGGCGGCGTCCGATGCGTTGTGGGCGATCTCGCGGATCGACGCGGTCATCTCCTCGACCGCGGTCGCGACCGACTCGACGGATCGGCTCACCTGCTCGCTCGCCGCCGACACGACGTTCGACTGGGCGGAGGTCTCCTCCGCGTTGGAGCCCATCTGCGTGGACACCGCCATCAGCTCCTCGGAGGCCGAGGCGAGGGTCTCCGAGTTCTGCGCGATGGACCCGAGCGCGCTGCGCAGGTTCTCGACGGCCGTGTTGAGCGACTGCGCCATGCGCGCCGTCTCGTCCGAGGTGCGGACGTCGAGCTCCTTGGTGAGGTCCTTCGCCGCGAGCGCATCGAGGCTCTCGACGCTCGCGCCGAGCGGCCGCGCGATGCCACGCGCGATCACGAACCCGAGACCGGCGGCCAGACCCACGCCGAGCACGATCAGCAGGACGGTGAACGTGCGGGCACTCGACTGCGTGCTGTCCGCCGCGGTCATCGCGGCCTTGGCCTGGTTGTCCTGGATCGTGACGAGCTTGTCGAACGCGTCGTTGATGTTGTTGAAGAGGGGAAGGATCTGCGACGTGCGCAGCGAGTCGAACGCCGCCGCGTCGCCCGCACGGAGCAGCGGCATCGCCTTCGACTGCGCGATGTCCTTGTAGCTCGACCAGTTCGACGAGATCGTGTCGAAGAGCGAGCTCTCCTGCGCCGAACCGTGACCGTTCGCGGCCTTGAACGCGGCGAGTGCCTCGTCCGCGCCCTTCGCCTCGGCGTTCCACGCCGACAGCGACTGGTCGACCGCCGGGCCCGTCTGCGTCACCGCGACCACGAGGTCGAAGCGGCTCTGCAGCATCCCCTCGCGCGCGTCGGAGATCCGAGCGAGCGGCGTGAAGCTGCCGCTGTAGATCGCCTTGCCCTTCGCGGCGATGGAGCTCTGCTGCGTCATGCCGAAGACGCCGACGACTGCGACCACCGCGGCGATCGCCAGGAAGGACGTCATCAGCTTCGTACGAACCGACCGGAACCGGAGGCTTCGCGCCACGACACGTGCCTTTCGAGTCTTCCGCCGCTTGGAAGAGCGTTTCTTGGTCGACCGCCGCGAAACGTGAGATACGTCGTCACGCCGAGGCTCGACTTGAGCGCGAACCGACGCCGCCGCGCTCCGTCGGCGGTCCGGCCAGGGTCGACACGCGCTGTAGCGTCTCGGCGGCGACCAACGGGGTCTCGACGGCCTCCGCGGGAGCTCTCGAAAGGACCGCCCGTGTCGCGATCCGGCGACGACCGCTCGTCTTCGGCGCAGTTCGACGTCGACCTCGCCGGCAGCCGGCTCGTGCTCGAACGCGTGGACGGCGCCGTCCTCGCTGAGCGCGACCCGCTCATGCTCGACGCGGCATCCGCGCGAGATCTCGCGTTCTTCCTGCCGCGTGTGCTCGCCGAGGACGGTGCCGTCGTCCGTAGGCCGGTCGTCGTGCTCAGGGACGGCGTCCGGCATCGCGCGCACGTGACCGTGACGCACGTCGGTGGCGGGCAGTGGCGTCTCGACGTCGACGAGGTGCGCGCGATCGACGACACGACGGCCGAGAGCGAGCCGATCGACCCGCGCCTCGCCGACCTGTCCACCATGGTGTGGCTCACCGACGCCGACCGCCTCGCGCGATGGTTCAACCCGGCGTGGGTCGAGTTCGTCGGGCGCGGGCTCGAGGAGCAGCTCGGGTGGGGTTGGATGCAGCGCGTCCATCCGGACGATCTCGGATCGCTGCTCGACGCGTACGAGTCCGCGCAAGAGGATCGCCGGTGCTTCGAGCACCTCGCGCGCGTCGCAGATCGCGACGAGCAGTACCAGTGGGTCCTGACCCGTGCCGCTCCCCGTCTCGCGGCCGACGACCGCTTCGAGGGGTTCGTCGGGATGTGCGAGGTGCTCTCGGGCGACGAGGCGGACCGGATCCGTCGGCTGCCGCGGGTCGCGGACCTCTATCCGGCCGACGCGCTCGACGGTCTTCCGGTCACCCGCGTCGTGGAGCGGCTCGCGCGGCTCGGTACCGCGCTCGAGGTGTCGCGGCCGGCTGCCGTCGCGGAGGCGGTCCTGCTGCGCAAGCTCGCGTCGCGCTGGATCCTCCAGCACGACTCGCTCGCGGCGCGCCACGACGAGATGGTCCTCGCGGTGGGTGAAGCGGCCGCGAACGCGGCCGTGCACGCGTACCCGGACGGTGAGGGTCGGGTCGAGCTGCAGTGCGACCTCGGCGCGTCGGCCGTGACGCTGCGCGTACGGGACTGGGGCACGTGGCGGGAGCCCACTCCGGGACGGGACAGCCGCGGGCTGGTGATCATGGACGCGTTGACCGACCACCTCACGCTGCATCGCGGCGCGGCCGGTACCGAGGTCGTGCTCGGCTACGACGTGTCCTGAACGCCGCGGTCAGCGCGGGTCGCGTCGCTTCGGACGGCGCGAACGCCGCGGCACCCGGGCAGCCGGATCGGACGCGACCGCGACACCCGCCTTCAGCCGGCCGAGCACGAGGCCGCACGCCGCCTCCATGAATTGGCCCGTCGTGCACCTGGAGCGCAAGGCCCTCGCCGCCGAGCTGGCCGGGCTCCGCGACGACCGGTGGGACCGAGCGTCGCTGTGCGACAGGTGGAGCGTTCGTGACGTGCTCGCCCACATGACCGCGACCGCCGAGATGACCGGTCCAAGGTTCTCCGCCAAGCTGATCGGGTCCGGCTTCAGCCTGACGAGACTGCAGACCAAGGACATCGCGCGCAGCCGCGGCGCGACGCCGGCCGACA
>DASRES010000055.1 GCA_035651955.1 Acidimicrobiia bacterium | reverse complement strand
ACCTTCGCGAGCGGACCCAGCCGCTCCGGCAACGGGTCGCCGTCGAAGCTCGGGATGCCGCGGCGGTACATCGAGATCGCGACGAGGACGCCGACCACGGCGAGCACGAACGCGGTCGTCGAGAGCGCGAAGGCCGTCGAGAACGAGCCCTCGGAGACGTGGACGCCCACGAACACGGGTTCCAGCCAGTGGTTCAGGTACTCGATGCTCCTGAACGGGAGATCGAGGAGGCCGGCGAAGAGCGCGCCGACCGCCAGGACCACGAGCGGGAGGCCCATGAGCCACGGCGACTCGTGCGGTTCGTCGTGCGCGTCCTCGTGCCGCGCGACGTGGACGGGCTCGTCGGCGTGTGCCGTCACGTTCACGGGCTCGTCGCCGCTCGCCGGTCCGGTCGCCGCGATCGCCGTGTCGACCGCCGGCGTGCCCGTCGACGCCTCCGTGACGGGGTGCCACCGCTCGTTGCCGAAGAACACGAGCCAGACCTGGCGCGCCATGTAGAAGGCCGTGAGGAGCGCGGTCACCACACCGATCGCCCACAGCGCGTACGACTCGTGGAACCACGCACGGGCGAGGATCTCGTCCTTCGACCAGAAGCCGGCGAACGGGAAGATGCCGGCGATCGCGAGCCACGCGACGATGAACGTCGTCGCGGTGACCGGCATGAACCGGCGCAGGCCACCCATGCGGCGCATGTCCTGCTCGTCGTGCAGGCCGTGCATCACCGAGCCCGCGCCGAGGAAGAGCAGCGCCTTGAAGAAGGCGTGCGTGACCATGTGGAAGATCGCGGCGTCGTACGCGCCGACACCGGCGGCGAGGAACATGTAGCCGAGCTGGCTGATCGTCGAGTACGCGAGCACGCGCTTGATGTCGTTGTTCACCATCGCGACCGTCGCCGCGAAGAAGGCGGTGATCGCGCCGAACCACGCGACCCACTCGCCGGCCGAGCCGCTGTGCTGGAAGAACGGGTGCGCGCGACACACCAGGAACACGCCGGCGGTGACCATGGTCGCGGCGTGCAGCATCGCCGAGACCGGCGTGGGGCCCTCCATCGCGTCCGGCAGCCAGATGTGGAGCGGCAGCTGCGCGCTCTTGCCCATCGCGCCGAGGAACAGCAGGAGCGCGATCGCGGTCGCGGCACCGTTCGACAGGGTGTGCGCCTGCGCGTTCATCACGCCGTAGTCGAGGCTGCCGAGGTGGGCGAAGATCAGGAACATGGCGATCATGAACCCGAAGTCGCCGACGCGGTTCGTGACGAACGCCTTCTTGCCCGCGACCGCCGCCGAGTTCCGCTCGAACCAGAAGGAGATCAGGAGGTACGACGCGAGCCCCACACCCTCCCACCCGAGGAAGGTGACGAGGAAGCTGCTCCCCAGGACGAGCACGAGCATCGCGGCCAGGAACAGGTTCAGGTACGCGAAGAACCGCGAGAACCGGCTGTCGCCGTGCAGGTAGCCGATCGAGTACAGGTGGATGAACGTCCCGACGAACGTGACGAAGAGCAGCATCGTCACCGACAGCGGGTCGACGAGGAAGCCGAGCTTCACCTGGAACCCGCCGGCCGGGAACCACGACCAGATGTTGCGGACGTGGCTGCGCGGGTGGATGTCGCGCAGCGCGAAGAACATGACCCCCGACCAGACGAACGTGAGCCCGGACAGCGTGGTCGCGATCCAGCCCGACAGCGGCTCACCGATGCGCTTGCCGAACAGCAGCAGCACCGCCGAGCCGACGAGCGGCAGCAGCGGGATGATCCAGACCAGGTCGAGCAGATCCCGCGCGGTCACGGTGTGGCCCCCCCGTTCGTCGACGTGCGCAAGGTCAGCCCTTCAGGAGATCGATGTCGTCGGCCGTCGCGCCCTGCCGGCGCCGGAAGATCGCGACGATGATCGCCAGTCCGACCGCGACCTCCGCGGCTGCGACGACCAGCGTGAAGAAGACGAGGACCTGTCCGCCGATGTCGTTGAGCATCCGCGCGAAGGTCACGAACGTCAGGTTGGCGGCGTTCAGCATCAGCTCGATGCACATGAACATCACGAGGACGTTGCGGCGCAGCAGCAGACCGACCGCGCCGATGGTGAAGAGCAGCGCGGCGAGCACGAGGTAGTAGTTGCCCGTCACGGTCATCGCGCCGGAACCTCCTCGGTCTCGTCGGCGGGCGCCTCGATCGGCGGCGGGCGGTGGCTGCTCCGGCGGGCGAGCGCGACGCCACCGACGACCGCGATGACGAGCAGCACGGCCGTGAGCTCGAAGGGCCAGAGGAAGTCGGTGAACAGGACGCGCGCCACGCGGTTGACGTTGCCGCCGAGGTTCGACGCGCCACCGTTGACCGGGACGCCGCGCGACGTGTGCGCGCCCGTCGCCCACGTGCCGCCCGCGAGGACCAGCACCATCACGAGTGCCGCGACGGACAGCAGGATCGCGATTGGCCGCTGGTACGGGATCGGCTCGTGCTGCAGGTTCTCGACGCGGTCGACACCGAGCAACATGATCACGAACAGGAACAGCACGACGATCGCGCCCGCGTAGACGATCACCTGCACCGCCGCGACGAGCTGCGCGTCCTCGAGCACGAAGTAGACCGCGATGCTGACGAGGGTCTGCACGAGGAACAGCGCGCTGTGCACCGGGTTGCGGGCGAGCACGACACCGAGCGCGCCCGTGAGCGCGAACGCGCCGAAGACGAAGAAGAGGATCGTCTCGATCACGCGTCCCGCACCTCGCCGTCGCGTGCGACGTCGCCGCCGTGCTCCTCGTCGACGTCGGCGACGGGTTCCGCGGGCGGCGGCCGGTCGATCGCGCGCTCGTCCAGCGCCTTCGACTGACCGACCTCGGGCGCCTTGACACCCCAGCCGAGCTCGCCCGACCACGAGACGCGACCCTCGTACACGGCCGAGCCGGACGGCGAGGTCGCGCGCATCCACTCGCTCGTGTGGGCCTCGTAGTCGCCGAGCCACAGCTCCCACGGCTGCTTGCGCGCGCGGCCGTCGTCGCCCACGAGGAGCTCGTTCTTCGTGTAGATCGCGTCGGACCGGTTCGTGAACGAGAACTCGAACAGCTTCGTCTCGGTGATCGCCTCGGTTGGGCAGGCCTCGACGCACATGTCGCAGTGGATGCACCGCAGGTAGTTGATCTCGTAGACGAACCCGTACCGCTCACCCGGCGAGACGGGCGCGTCGGGCGGGTTGTCGGCACCACGGACGTAGATGCACTTGGCCGGACAGATCCCCGCGCACAGCTCGCAGCCGATGCACTTCTCCATGCCGTCCTCGTAGCGGTTAAGGACGTGCCGGCCGTGCATGCGGGACGGCTTCGGGCGCGTCTCGGCGGGGAACCGCTCGGTGACGCGCGGGCGGAACATCTGGCGCAGCGTGACGCCGAACCCCTTCGCGAGCCCCATCAGCGAATTTCCTCCACCAACTCGTCGCGCTTCGGGATCGAGAGGTACAGGACCCCGTACACCAGGCACGCGGCGACGGCCGCGACCGGCGCGACGATCCAGAGGTTCCAGTGCTCCTCGCGTGCGACGCGGATCACGCCGGAGACCATCAGCCACAGGAAGGCGATCTCGATCAGGAACTTCCAGCCGAGATCCATGAGCTGGTCGTAGCGGAGCCGCGGCAAGGTCGCGCGGATCCACACCGTGCAGAAGAGCAGCACGATGACCTTCAGCATGAACCAGAAGATGGGCATGACCCACGCGTTGAACCAGCCGTTCGCGGCGAGGCCCGGCATGTGCGGACCGGCCGGGCCGCCAAGGAACAGCGTCACCGCGATCGCGGACATCGTGATGAGGTTCATGAACTCCGCGAGATAGAAGATCGCGAAGCGGATGCCGGTGTACTCGGTGTGGAACCCGCCGACGAGCTCCTGCTCCGCCTCCACGAGGTCGAACGGCGGGTGGTTCGTCTCGGCGACGGCCGCGATGACGAAGATGAAGAACGCGACGAACGCCGGCCAGACCAGCCAGTTCCAGATCGGCCAGTTCCCGACGTTGGTGCCCCAGGTCCCCGTCCACGCCTGCTGCGACACGATGTCGCGCGTCGACAGCGTGCCGGTGTGCACGAGCACGCCGACGATCGACAGCCCGAGCGCGGCCTCGTAGCTCAGCAGCTGCGCCGAGGCGCGGACGGAGCCGAGGAGCGGGTACTTCGAGCCTGACGACCAACCCGCGAGCATCACCCCGTACAGGCCGATGCCCGACATCGCGAGCAGGAACAGGATCCCGATCGGGAAGTCGGCGAGCTGCACGTAGGTGCGATGGCCGGCCACGGTGACGACCCCGCCGATCGGCACGATCGCGAACGCGAGGAACGCAGGCATGATCGAGAGGTAGGGCGCGAGCCGGAACACCGCGCGATCCGCGCTCTCGGGCATCGACTGCTCCTTGAAGAACAGCTTGATGCCGTCGGCGAGCGTCTGGAGCAGACCGAAGGGCCCGGCGCGCTCCGGCCCGACGCGGTTCTGCATGTCGGCGATGATCTTGCGCAGGAACCAGATGTAGAGCAGGACGCTCAGCAGCAGGAGCGCGAAGACGATGATCGTCTTCACGATCACGATGAGCGCGACCGTGAAGTCGATCCCGTGCGAGAACAGCGGATCGCCCGCGGCGAGCACGCTCATCGCACGGTCTCCACACGCACGTCGGTGACCGTGGCGGACGCGTCGACGAGATCGGCGGGACCGGGCCCCGACTGGGTGAACGCGAGGAAGGCGACGCCCGGCGGCGTCCCCGCGTCACCGACGATGGGAACCGTGATCGCGCCGCGCCCGCTCGTCACGCGCACCGTGTCGCCGTCCGCGACTCCCATGCGGTCGCGCTCGCTGGGATTGACGCGCAGGGACGTCTCTGTCGCGAGGTGCGCGATCGACGCGGAGTGCACGACCTGGTCGCCCTTGTCGTACAGCTTCCGTGCCGCCACGAGACGCAGAGCGTACGCGTCGCGCGTCGGGAGCTCGGGATGCTCGGCGTGCGGCGTCCACTTGAACAGCGCGGGCTCCTGCGCGGCCGCGCTCGTCGCCGCCTCGAGCGCGGACTCCCGCGCCGCGCGCGCGGTCTCCTCGGACTCGGGCGACGGCTCCGTCCCGGGCTTGATCGTCGTGGTCGCGCCCTGACCCGTCGCCTCGAGCGCGTCGGTCAGCCGGGTCGGCGTGATCCCCTCGTCCGCGATGGTCCCCGTGCGGATCGGCTCCCACGACATGTCGGTGACGGGGATGCGCACCGGCCCGAGCTCGAGCTCGTCGGCGTGCTCGGCGACCGGGAGCACGACGCCGTCACGCGCGCGCAGGATCAGCGCGGAGTCGACCCCCGCGTGCGCCGGCGAGAGACGCGCGATCTCGTCCTGCACCTCCTCGACCGACTCGAGGTCGAAGTCGTGACCGCAGCGGGCCGCGAGCTCGACCGCGATGCGCCAGTCGGGCATCGTCGTGCCCTCCGGCGACACCTTCTGGCCGAGCCGCTGCACGCGACCCTCGAGGTTCGTGGTCGTGCCGCTCTTCTCGCCCCAGAGCGACACGGGCAGGAAGACGTCCGCGTCGCGGGCGCTGTCGGTGAGGAACGCGCCGACCGCGACGGTGAACCCCGCGCGCGCGATCGCGTCGCGCGCGACCTGCCGGTCCGGATGGTCGGCGACCGGGTCGGCGCCGAGGAGCACGAGGGCGTGGATGCGTCCCGCGCGCGCGGCATCGAGGATCCCGGCGGCGTCGAGTCCCCGCTCCTCCGGGACACCGCCCCACGCGTCGCCGAACCACTGGCGACCGTCCTCGAGCGAGACGCGACCGGGCAGGAAGCCCGGCGCGAGGCCCAGGTCGAGCGCGCCGTGCACGTTCCCGCGCCGCAGCGCGGAGAGCACCTTGACCTCGGGACGAGTGAGCAGCTCGGACGCGGCCGCGACGACGAGCGACGCGGACTCCGCGAGCGACGGGCGGCCGAGCACGACGACGACGTCGCCGCTGCGCTCGCGCACCGCGGCCGCGGCGTCGTCGATGTGGCGGTCCCCGGTCACCGCACCGCCCAGCGCGTTGGCGAGCTTGTGCACCGCGGTCGCCGCCTCGCCCGGGTCGTGGCGCACGATCGCGCGCGCGTAGCGGGTCAGCCCGTTGTCGCGCGCCGCGACGTCCACGATCGGCACGCCGAGCTCGAGCGCAGCGCGCTTCAGCCGCAGGAACAGCACCGGGAGCTCTTCCTTGAGGTCCGGCGCGAGCACGACGATCGCGGCGGCGCGGTCGCAGTCGGGGATCGTCGCCCGGCGCGCACCGAGCACGACCTCGGCGGGCAGACCGTCGTCGAGCTGGCAGTCGACGTTGTCGGTGCGCAGGACACCCTTCGCGAAGCGCGCCCACGCGTACGCGTCCTCGTTCGACCCGCGCGCGCCACCGAGCACCGCGACTGCGCTCGGACCGTGCTCGTCGATCGCACGCGAGAGCCCGTCGGCCGCGGCGTCGAGCGCCTCCGGCCACGACGTCTCGACGAGCTCGCCGTCCCGGCGGACCATCGGCGCGCGCACGCGCTCGGGCGCGTGCACGTACTCGAACCCGTAGCGGCCCTTGTCGCACAACCAGCCGTGGTTGACCGGCTCGGAGTCGACGCCGAGCAGGCGCACGAGACGGTTCGACGACGACTGCAGCGCGCCCCGACAGTTCACCGCGCACGCGACGCAGCTCGTCTCGACGCTCGACAGGTCCCACGGCCGGGCCTTGAACCGGTACGGCTTCGACGTCAGCGCGCCGACCGGGCAGATCTGCACCGTGTTGCCCGAGAAGTAGGAACGGAACGGCTCGCCCGGGTACGTGATGACCTGCATCTGGCCGCCGCGCTCGCCGAAGTCGATGAGCGGGTCGCCCGCGATCTCGTCGGCGAAGCGAGTGCAGCGACCGCACTGGATGCAGCGCTCGCGGTCGAGCAGCACGACGTCGCTGATCGGCACCGGCTTCGCGAAGTGGCGCTTCTCCTCCACGAAGCGCGACTCCCCCGGGCCGAACGCGAGCGTCTGGTCCTGCAGCGGGCACTCACCACCGCGGTCGCACACCGGGCAGTCGAGCGGGTGGTTGATGAGGAGGAACTCGAGGACGCCGTCCTGGATCTTCTCGACGGTCGTGCTCGTCGTGTCGACGACCATGCCGTCGGTGACCGTCGTCGTGCACGCCGGCGGGTAGCCCCGCACGCCCTCGATCTGGACGAGGCACATGCGGCACATGCCGACGGGCTTCATGCGCTCGTGCCAGCAGAACCGCGGGATGTACACGCCGTTGTCCTGCGCGACCTTGATCAGCAGCTCGCCCGGCTGCGCCTCGAAGACGCGCCCGTCAATGGTGACCTTCGCCGTGGCCGGGGCGTCGTTGGTCGCGGTCACGCCACGGCTCCCGTCTTGCCGACCATCGTGAGCACCTCGTCACGGAAGTACTTGTCGAGGCTGACGACCGCCGACACCGCGCTCGGGCCGAGCGGGCAGATCGTGGTCTGGCTGAACGGCGCGTTGAGGCCGGGCGAGATGTTGTCGCCGACGTCGAGCAGCATGTCGAGGTCCTCGGGGCGCCCGAGACCGTTCGCCAGCCGGTACAGCACCTTCTCGATCCAGCCGGTGCCCTCGCGGCAGGGCGTGCACTTCCCGCAGCTCTCGTGGGCGAAGAACTTCGCGAGGCGCCACGCGACCAGCGCGGGGTTGGTCGTCTCGTCGAAGACCATCACCGCGCCCGAACCGAGCATGACACCGAACTGGCCGACGGCGTCCATGTCGAGCGGCGCGTCGAGGTGCTCGTCCGACCCGGTGAGCCACTGCGACGACGCGCCACCCGGGATGATGATCTTGACGGCGCGGCCGCCGGGGATGCCGCCGCCGAGCTCGGGCGAGTAGAGCAGGTCGCGGAACGTGATCCCGAGCTCCACCTCGTAGTTGCCGGGCCGGTTCACGTGCCCCGACAACGAGAAGATGCGCGTCCCGGTCGAGCGGCCGACGCCGAGCTTGGCGTACTCCTCGCCCCCCATGAGGATGATGTGCGGCAGCGTCGAGAGCGTCTCGACGTTGTTGACGACGGTTGGCTTCGCGTACAGCCCCTCCACCGCCGGGAACGGCGGCCGGATGCGCGGCATGCCCCGCTCACCCTCGAGGCTCTCGAGCAGCGCGGTCTCCTCGCCGCAGATGTACGCGCCCGCGCCACGGTGCACGACGATGTCGAGGTCGAACCCCGAACCGAGGATGTTCTTCCCGAGGAACCCGCGCGCGTACGCCTCGTCGATCGCGGCGGTGACGCGCTCGTACCCGAGCGCGAACTCGCCGCGCAGGTAGATGAACGCGAGGTTGCACTCGATCGCGAACGCGGCGATCGCGACGCCCTCGACCAACTGGTGCGGGTCGCGCTCGACGAGCATCCGGTCCTTGAACGTGGACGGCTCGCCCTCGTCGCCGTTCACGACGAGGTAGCGCGGGTAGCTGCCCTTCGGCAGGAACGACCACTTGTTCGAGGTCGGGAAGCCAGCACCACCGCGCCCACGCAGGCCCGAAGCCTTCACCTGCTCCTGGCCGATGGCCTCGCCGGTCATGGTCAGGGCCTTGCGCAACCCGTCGTACCCGCCCGTCGCCAGCGCGGCGTCGAGCGTCCACGAGTCGTCGGGCCGATCGTGCAGCCGCTTCGTGATGATGCGCGTCTCGCGAGCGTCGGCCATCAGGACCTGCTCCCCGACGCCACGCGCGCGCCGGACACCGTCCGCGCCTGCAGCTCGCCACGCTTGTACGCCTCGACGATGCCCTCCGCGGAGTCGGGCGTGACGTTCTCGTGGAACTCGTAGTTCACCTGCATCGCGGGCGCGCCGCCGCACGCCGCGAGGCACTCGACCTCCTCGACGTAGACCTCGGGGTCGTCCGCGTAGCGGTGACGAAGGTGATCCAGAACCTGCGGTCCGCCGGTGACGAGACAGCTCACGTTCGTGCACACCGACACGACCAGGCGGCCGACGGGCTCGCGCTTGAGCATCGTGTAGAAGGAGCACGTGCCGAGGACGTCGGCCGGCGTCTGACCCACGAGCTCCGCGATCTCGCACATCGCGTCGCGCGACAACCACCCGTCCTGGTCCTGCGCGAGGTGTGCGAGCGGGAGGATCGCCGACTTCGGCCGCGGATAGCGCGCGACGATCTCGCGCGCACGCGCGCGGTTCTCCGGTGTGAACGCCATCGCTAGCGGTCGACCTCCCCCATGATCGGGTCGATGCTGGAGACGACGGCGACGGCGTCGGCGACCATCGCGCCGCGTCCCATCGTGCTCACGGACTGCAGGTTGTAGAAGGACGGGCCGCGGATGTGCAGACGGCACGGCTTCCCGGTCCCGTCGGCTACGAGATAGCACCCGATCTCGCCGCGAGGCGACTCGATCGCGACGTACGTCTCACCGGCGGGCACCTTGAAGCCCTCGGTGAACAGCTTGAAGTGATGGATCAGCGCCTCCATCGACTCGTCGATGCGCGCGCGAGGCGGCGGCGTGACCTTGCGGTCCTGGACGCGGAAGTCACCGGCCGGCATGCGCTCGACGCACTGGCGCACGATCTTCACCGACTCGAGGATCTCGTAGAGCCGGATGCGGTAGCGGTCGAAGCAGTCGCCGTTGCTCGTGTAGATGATGTCGAAGTCGACGTCGTCGTACGCGAGGTACGGCTGCGCCTTGCGGAGGTCCCACGGCATCCCGGTCGAGCGGAGGATCGGCCCGGTCGCGCCCAGCGCGAGTGCCTGCTCCGTCGTGATGACGCCGACGCCCACCATGCGCTCGAGCCAGATGGGGTTCTCGGTGAGCAGCGCGTCGTACTCGCTGACACCCGCCTCGACGAGCTTGCAGAGCTCGAGCACGTCGTCCTGCCAGCCGTCGGGCAGGTCGGCCGCGACACCACCGGGCCGGATGTAGTTGTGGTTCATCCGCAGGCCGGTGACCTTCTCGAGGAACCGCAACGTCTCCTCTCGCTCGCGCCAGCCGTAGATCATCATCGAGAGCGCGCCGATGTCCATGCCGTTCGTCGCCTGGAACAGCAGGTGCGACGACATGCGGTTGAGCTCGACCATCATCATCCGGATCCACGTCGCGCGCGGCGGGAGCTCGAGGTCGAGAAGCCGCTCGACCGCGAGCGAGTAGACGAGCTCGTTGCTCAGCGGCGCGGCGTAGTCCATGCGCGTGACGTTCGTGGAGCCCTGCGCGTACGTGAGCTCCTCGCCCGTCTTCTCCATCCCGGTGTGCAGGTAGCCGATGACCGGCTTCACCTGGAGGACGGTCTCGCCGTCGAGCTCCATCATGAGGCGCAGCACGCCGTGCGTGGACGGGTGCTGCGGCCCCATGTTGATGATCATGGTGTCGCCCTCGTCCTCACCCTCGGGCCACTGCCCGCCGGTGACGACGACGTCGCGCACGCTCGTGCGCAGCTCCTGCGACCCCTCGTCGGTCTGGCGCTGCAGTCGCTCCTCGTCGGGCGAGAACTCGACGACGTCCGTCATCTCACTCATGAGCGCCGACCTCCTCGGGCCACCCGCTCTTCACGACCGCGAGCGAGAGCGAGCGAGCACCGCGGAGCGAACGGAGCGGATGAGGCGAAGCCGAAGTAGCGGAGTGGGAGCGGAGCAATGTCCCGCGGAGCGAACGGAGCGGATGAGGCGAAGCCGAAGTAGCGGAGTGGGAGCGGAGCAATGTCATCGCGGGCTGGGGTCTTCCTTGAAGGTGACGGGCACGCGGGCAGGCGCGTCGTCCTTGCGCAAGGGGTGACCGATCCAGTCGTCGGGCATGAGGATCCGGGTGAGGTCGGGATGGCCCTCGAACCGGATGCCGAACAGGTCGTACGTCTCGCGCTCCGGGAACGACAACCCGGGATACAGGTCGACCAGGCTGGCGATCACGGGATCGTCCGCGGGCACCTGCGCGATGCAACGGATGCGCCGGTTGCGCGTGTGCGACAGGAAGTTCGTGACGACCTCGAAGCGCTCCGGGTCGACCCCGGGCGCGACGAGACGCGCGGGATCGACGAGATGGTCGACGGCGGTGACGTCGACGCACTGGTCGAACGACTCGTCGTCGCGCAGCGACTGCGCGACGTCGTGCCATCGCCCGCGCGGGACGTGGAGGACGGGCTGGGTGTGCGAGCGGAAGAAGAGGACGTCCGGGAAGCGCTCGATCAGCGCGGCCGCGACGTCGTCGTCGGGCGCCGGCGCGCCCGCGCGCGCGACCTCGCCGGTCGCGGCGTCCGCGCCGTCCTTGGGAATCGTTTCACGAGCCTCATCGTCCGCCATGCCGCCGTCAGTCCCCCGTCGTCGCCCGTCAGGCCGAGACCCGCTCGTCGAGCGCGACGCCCGCGCCGCCGGTCGCGCTGTCCTCCCGCCTGCGGAGCAGCTCGCCGTTGCGGATCTTCTCGTGCAGCGTGAGGATCCCGTGCAGGAGCGTCTCCGGGCCGGGCGGACAGCCGGGCACGTACACGTCCACGGGCACGATCTGGTCGACGCCCTGGACGATCGCATAGTTGTTGAACATCCCGCCCGAGCTCGCGCAGACGCCCATCGAGATGACCCACTTCGGCTCGACCATCTGGTCGTAGACCTGACGCAGGACCGGGGCCATCTTCTGGCTGAGGCGACCGGCGACGATCATCAGGTCGGCCTGGCGGGGGCTCGCCCGGAAGATCTCCATCCCGAACCGAGCGGTGTCGTAGTGCGCGGCGCCGGTCGCCATCATCTCGATCGCGCAACAGGCGAGACCGAAGGTCGCGGGCCACACCGAGCTGCGCTGTGCCCACTTGACGAGATCCTCGACGCGCGCGGTCAGGAAGTTGTGCGGGACCTGGTCGAGGCCCATCGCTAGCTCGCCTCCTCGATCTCGGGCGCGCCGCCGCGTGCCTCGCCGTCGCCGGTGTCGGACGAGCCGACCGTGAGCGGTGGGATGCTCGACGCGCGCAGCACGCCCTCGCCGACGCGCACCGGAGCTCGCTTCATCGGTCCCCAGTCGAGCGCGCCGGTCGACAACAGGAACGCGAACGGCACGAGCAGCACGAGCAGGAACACACCCATCAGCACGAGTCCGTACGTGCCCATCCCGCGGTACACGGTCGTGAACGGGTAGAGGAAGATGATCTCGACGTCGAGCACGATGAACGTCAGCGCGACCAGATAGAACTTCACCGGGAACCGCTCGGCGGGCGCGACCTCGGGAACGATCCCTGACTCGTAGGGCGCCGTCTTCGCCGGGTTCGGTCGCTTCGGCGAGAGCAACGTCGAGGCCGCGAACGACGCCACGACGAAGATCAGCACGAGCACGATCATGGCGAGGATGGGCAGGTACTGGACCACGTCAACCTCCCTCTCGCGCGCAGGCTACCCGACCGCATCGACGGCACGGTGAAGCAAGCTCGGTCACTGTCATATCGTGCCACGACCTTTCGGCGGCGGCGCACCCGGCCGGGCATCGTGCCACGCGCGCTGCGCGCGTCACGGTTCCGGCCCGAGCGCGACCAGCCGCTCGACCGCGCGGTACGCGGCCTCGGCGGGCCCGAGCTCGTCCGGCCGCAGCAGGTTCGCCATGATCCGCAGCACCCACTCCATGAGCGTGCGTGACCGCATCCCGACCCGGGTCAGCTCGCGCATCACGGCCGGGTTGCCGATCGCTTTCACGAACGCGCGAGCGACGCGGAAGTAGAGGTCGTACTCCTTCTCCAATTGCGCGGTGTAGCCGTGCAGCGCGAGGCCGTCACCCGTCGCGAGCGCCTCCTCGACCGCCGCGGCCGCCATCCGTCCGGTCTCGTACGCGTAGGCGATGCCCTCACCGTTGAACGGATTGACCGATCCCGCGGCGTCGCCGACGACCAGCCAGGTCGGCCCCACCTTGGGCTCCACCGAGCCGCCCGTCGGCAGCTTGCCGCCCGTCGGCGGCCCGCACGCCGTCTCGGCCCGGATGCCCCACCGCTGGGGCGCGGTGGCCACGAACGCCTCCATGAGCCGCGTCGTGTTCACCGACTTCCAGCCGTGGAACGTCGAGAGGAGGCCGGCGCCGACGTTGACGGTGCCGTCACCGACCGGGAACACCCACCCGTAGCCCGGGAGGTGGTTCCCGTCGGGATCACGCAGGTCGAGGTGGCTCTCGATCCACGGCTCGTCGTGGAACGGGCTCTCGAAGTACCCGCGGATCGCCATGCCGAGCGGGTAGCGCCGCCGCCGTTCGGTGCCGAGCGCGCGCCCGAAGCGCGAGTTCGCACCGTCGGCGACCACGACGACCCGGGCGTCGACACGCTCCGTGGCACCGTCACGCCGGACCGACGCTCCCCGGACGAGCCCGTCCTCGACGACAGGAGCGACCGCCTCCGCACCGGTCCACAGCTCCGCCCCCGCGTCGACGGCCCGCTCGGCGACCATCGCGTCGAGGTCCCGGCGCCGCACGACGTAGCCGTAGGGCGGGAAGACCGGATGGTCGGGCCAGGCGAGCTCGAGCGTGATGCCGTGCGCGATCGAGCGGAGGCCGTCGAAGCGCTGGTGTCCCGCGAGCCGGTCCTGCAGCCCCATGTCGTGGAGTTGCCGCACCGCGCGCGGCGTGAGGCCGTCGCCGCACGTCTTCTCGCGCGGGAAGCGCTTGCGTTCGATCGCGAGCACGCGCCGCCCGCCGCTCGCGAGCCAGTACGCCGCGGCGGCACCCGCGGGTCCGGCGCCGACGACGAGCACGTCGTACCGCTCGCTCATGTTCCCCGCTCTCGCGCCTACGGCACGGGCCGCTCGGGCCCCGCTTCCGCTCCGCTCACGCTCCGCTCGCTCATGTTCCCCGCTCTCGCGCCTACGGCGCGGGCCGCTCGGGCCCCGCTTCCGCTCCGCTCACGCTCCGCTCGCTCACGTGGGAATCGTCGCACACGAGCACGCGCGAGCCTGCTTCGAGTCGCGCTGCGTGGCGCGCGACGCGGTGCTCCGAAGCGGTCCACCGCGATGTGCCGCGCGCCCATCTACCGTGTTATGAAGCGGGGCGCGTGCCGGGTCCGCGCCGGCGAACCAGGAGACGTTTCCGCGCGATGCCCAACGTGATGGACTTCTTCAGGGACGCGTTCCACTTTGGGTGGGCGCCGGCCGCTGGTCGTCTCATCTGGGGGTGCGTCGTCGCGGTGATCGGGTTCGCGATCGGCGGCTACCTCGCGAGCAAGCCAAAGTCCGATCGCCCCGTGACGTGGGCACAGGCGATGGCCGGCGCGGTCGGCGTGTTCGCGATGTTCCTCGTCTGCTACGCGGTCATCCCGTCGGAGTGGATCACCTTCTCCGACAAGTACCTGCAGTGGACCGCCGACAAGTTCGTGTGGCGCAGCCAGCAGTCGATGCTCGGCCTCCCGTGGAACTGGCCGTTCAGCATGACGCAGCAGAACGTCCGCGACATCATCGCCGTCGGCATCTACGTCGTGTTCTTCCTGACGAACATCGTCCTGTTCCTGAAGTGGCAGAGCCGGCCGACCGCGGCCGAGCTCGCGGAGCGGGGCGAGTCGCCGACCACCGGCCGCTCGAAGTTCGGCCGTCCGCTGCGGCGACGCTCCGCCGTCGCCAAGGGCCGCGCGTGATGTCGCGGACCTGAACCGCACGTTCACACAACGGGAGCACCGGGCGCGATCCGACGACCGGACGTGGGAACGCCCCCGGAGGACCACGCGAGGAGAAGGTCCGTGGCGATTCGCAACGGCACGAACGGCAGGAACGGGCAGGGAGGCCCGGGCGCGCGCCTCGTGGATCGCGCACGCGAGACCGGCGACAAGCTCGCGAGCTCGCAGGTGGTGACGTCGATCCTCCGGCCTGGATCGGTGTTCCGGAAGGATCACGCGGACACGCCCCGTCAGCGCTCCTACGTGATCATGAACAGCGTGCTGTACCACCTCCACCCGGTGAAGGTGAAGCGGCACGCGGTGAAGGTGTCGTACACGCTCTGCCTCGGCGGGCTGTCGTTCTTCCTCTTCATCCTGCTCACGGTGACCGGCATCTTCCTGATGTTCTTCTACCGGCCGACCGCGGCGTCCGCGTGGGACAGCGTCAAGACGCTCGAGACCGCCGTCTACTTCGGGTCACTCGTCCGCAACATGCACCGGTGGGCGGCGCACCTGATGGTGCTGTCCGTCTTCCTGCACATGAGCCGCGTCTTCTACCACGGCGCGTACAAGGCACCCCGCGAGTTCAACTGGGTGATCGGCGTCATCCTGCTGACGCTCACGCTGCTCATGTCGTTCACCGGCTACCTGCTGCCGTGGGACCAGCTCGCACTGTGGGCGGTCACCGTCGGCACGAACATGATGGGCTACACCCCGGTGTTCGGGAACTCGGTGCGCTACGTGCTGCTGGGTTCCAAGGAGATCAGCGGCGACACGTTGCTGCGATGGTACGTACTCCACGTGCTGCTCCTACCGTTCACCATCGTCATCTTCATGGCGATCCACTTCTGGCGCGTCCGCAAGGACGGCGGCATCAGCGGTCCGCTGTAGGCCGGGAGGAAGCAGATGCCCGACATCCCCGACGAGACGCCGACAGCCGAGGAACCTCCCGCCGCGTCGTCGGAAGCCGCCGAAGCCGTCGCGCGCGAGGACATCCCGGAGAACCTCCTGGAGCGCGCGCACGAGCGAGTGGCCGCGATGGGAGACGGCGGCACGGGCGACGGTGCGCCGGCGACGCGCTCGACCGGCGGCAACGGCGGGAACGGCGGCGGCGTCAGCCGCGGTGGCACGGCCACGGCGGTCGCGACGACGAGTGAGCGCGAGGAGCGGCTGCTCGCGTTCGTGAAGGCCGGTTCCATCCAGCAGACGCGCGCCGAGGCCGAGGGCAAGGTCAACACGTGGCCGCACCTGCTCGTGATCGAGTTCGCCGCCATCCTCACGGTGTGCGCGGCGCTCATCATCTTCTCCGCGCTCGTGCGCGCGCCGTTGCTCAGCCTCGCCGACCCGAACTCGACACCGAACCCGTCGAAGGCGCCGTGGTACTTCAGTGGTCTGCAGGAGCTGCTGACGATGTTCCACCCGATGGTCGCGGGCGTGACCATCCCGGGGATGGGCATCTTCCTGCTGATCGTCACGCCCTACATCGACAAGACGCCGTCGCAGAACCCCGCGGACCGGAAGTTCGCGATCTCGATCTTCACCGTCTTCCTGATGTTCTGGGCGGTCCTCGTGATCATCGGATCGTTCTTCCGCGCGAAGGGCTTCAACTTCACCTTCCCGTGGAGCAACGGCATCTTCTTCGATCTCTAGCTGCAGGAAGCACGCGCCCGTGGCACTCGCCCTCATCATCGCGATCCCGATCCTGTTCATCGCGGCGATCGTCGCGATCTTCACGATGGGACGGCGGAACGCGAGCACGGGCACGTTGAGCCGAGAGACACTCCGGAGCGACCGAAGCGAGGAAGGGATCCCCGACGACATGCGTCCCGGCAAGGAGAGCGACGAGCGGCGCGCGCTGGCAGGCGGCGCGTCGGTCCCCGCGACGCGCGGCGCACGCGTCCCCGCCGAGCGGACGCCGGTCACCGACGAGGAGCTCGGGCTGTCGCGGCGTCAGTTCTTCGGCTGGGGGATCATCGGCGCGATGGCGCTCGCGCTCGGCAGCCTCGGCGCGGGCGTGCTCGCGTTCCTGTGGCCGAGCGGCTCCGGCGGGTTCGGCGGCAAGATCCCCGCGGGGGCTTCGCTCGCCGACATGCTCGCGTACAACACCGACAAGAAGCAGCCCTTCTACATCCCCGACGCGCGCGCGTACATCGTCCCCTATCCGAAGGCCGACCTACCGAAGGCGAAGAAGATCTACGCGCCCGTCATCTACACGGGCATGCAGCAGGGGATCGTCGCCCTGTACCAGAAGTGCGTGCACCTCGGCTGCCGCGTGCCGTTCTGCCAGACCTCGCAGTGGTTCGAGTGCCCGTGCCACGGCTCGAAGTACAACCGGGTCGGCGAGAAGACCGGCGGCCCCGCGCCACGCGGGCTCGACCGGTTCGCCGTCTACATCTCGGGTCAGAACGTCACGATCGACACCGGGCTCATCGTGCTCGGACCGCCGATCGGCACCGACACGACCGGCCAGGGCGCGGAAGGCCCGCACTGCGTGGGTTGATCGCGGCGGAGTGAAGGCGAAGGCGACCTCTCGATGACCGTACGCAAGGGCCTCATCATCATCAACATCATCGCGGCGCTCTTCATCGCGGGCGTGCTCGTGTACCGCGTGCTGTCGGCGCGCCGGAACCCGGACGCGAAGCTGCCCCAGAACCAGCGTCCGTACCTGACCGACGCCGAGCTCGAGGGCCCGAAGCTCGAGCGTGCCCTCGGTTGGGCGTTGTGGTGCGCGGTGATCATCGCCGCCGCGCTCCCGATCTACTGGCTGTGGGAGCCGACGCGCGAGTCGAAGGCGGTCGCAGGGTTCGACAAGGCGGCCGTCGACCGGGGTGCGACCCTGTTCGCGAACGACACGATGAAGGCGTACGACCCGACGCAGTCACTGCGCTGCGCCGACTGCCACGGCACGGACGCGAGCGGCGGGTCGACGACGTACGTCCTGCAACCGCCGGCGAGCGGCAGCAACCAACCCGTCCAGGTGACGTGGCGCGCGCCGGCGCTGAACACCGTGCTGCTGCGGTACACACCCGCGCAGGTGAACCAGATCATCACGTACGGCCGGCCCGGCACGCCGATGCCGGCGTGGGGTGTCGCCGGCGGCGGGTCGAAGAACACGCAGAGCGTGGACGACCTCATCGCGTACCTGCAGAGCATCCAGCTGTCGCCCGCGAAGGCGCAGCAGCAGGAGCAGAGCGATCTCAACAGCATGATCAGCACCGCGCAGTCCAACGTGAAGACCGCGCGGGACAACCTCGCGAGCGCGCAGCAGCAGCTGGCCCAGGACGAGGCCGCGCTCGCGAAGAACCCGACCGACAAGGACCTGCAGACGGCGGTCCAGCTCGACCGCGAGGACATCACGAACGCGCAGGCTGCGATCAAGAACTCGCAGGTCTACGCGCAGCAGACCCAACAGCTCGTCACGACGTGGAAGTCGGGTGACCCGAACGTGCAGAACAGCCCCGCGCAGATCGCGTACGGGAACCTGCTGTTCCAGGCCAACTGCGCGCGCTGCCACACGAGAGGCTGGTCGTACTTCGACCCGACCAAGGGCGGCGTACCACTCCCGTCTGCGCAGGGCACGGGCGCGTTCGGCCCGAACCTGACGAACGGCGCCGTCGTCGACCAGTTCCCCGGCCCCGAGGGGATCACGGAGCAGTACACGTGGATCGCCGACGGGGTCGAGGCGAACAAGCAGTACGGCGTGCGCGGCATCTCGTCCGGGCGCATGCCGCACTTCGGCACGCTCCTCTCGAAGGAGCAGATCGACGCCATCATCGCCTACGAGCGCAGCCTCTAACCGCGGGGAGCTCACGACGTGATCGGACTCGTCATCGCGCAGACCTCGACCTCACAAGGGCTCGCGCACAGGTCGCTGTGGTACCCGACGGTCCTCGGCATTCTCGTCGTGGTGGCCGCCGTCGGGCTGTTCTGCGGTTCCGTGTACCTGTTGCTGACGACGAACCTCGGCGCGCGCCTCGGCTTCCTCATCGCGGTGTCGGGCCTCACAGGGATGATGTGCCTGCTGTCGTTGCTCTGGCTGACGACGGCCTCACCGCTCGACACGCTGAAGGGCCGGCAGCCGACGTGGAAGGCGGTCGCGCAACTCGACTCGCCGAGCGCGTCCAAGGTCGCGGAGATCCGCAACATCAAGACGCAGGGCAAGCCCGTGGCCGCCGCCGACGAGGCGAACATCAAGGCCGCGGCTGACGCGGTGCTCGTCATCCCGACCGCCGTCGGTGGCGCCAAGCCGCCGACACCGGGGCCGTTCGCGAAGTTCCAGCAGTCGACGGACTACGTCGTGTCGAACATCCGCACCGTCGGCGGGAGCCACCCGAACCCGCTGAAGCTGCAGTTCACCCACAAGCCGTACTACGCGGTCGCCCAGGTATGCCCGGTGAAGAACGTCCGGGTGCCGTTCGGCGCACCGCTGCCGACCCCGACGTGCGACCCGACGAAGCCGGTGAGCTACCTCGTGTTCGAGCTCGACCTCGGCTCGATGCGCGTCCCGCCGCTCGTCGTGTTCTTCGCGTCGGTCGTGCTGTTCGCGCTGTCGCTGCTCGGGCTCCACTGGCGTGAGCGCGACCTGCAGGAGATGGCGGCCGAGGCCGAGCGCGCCGGCGGCGCGCCGGTGCCGGCGAGGCTCTGAGGAGGCGACGATGCACCGGATGACACGCCGAGTCGCGTACGTCACGACGGTCGCCACGCTCGCGCTCGTCGCGCTCGCGGCGCCCGCGTCGGCACAGCAGCTGATCAACGCGGGCGGCGAGAACGGGTACCCGGGTGGTGCCGAGGCGTTCCTCGGGCTCGTGATCATGGTGTACGTGATCGCGACGGCGCTGTTCTTCCTCGACCGCATCCGGCGCCGCCGCGAGCGCGAGTAGGCGAGCCGGGCGCTTCCTCAGCGCGCCCGCTTCGCGACGTCGAGCGCGGCCGCGCCGGCCAGCTCGACGGTGCGCTCCAGGATGGGCCACTCGTGCGCGAGGCCGAGGAAGATCGCCTCGAACGCGCTCGGTGGGAGGAAGACGTCCCGTTCGAGCATCGCGTGGAAGAACGCCGCGTGGAGCTTCACGTCGGCGGCCTGCGCGCTCTCGTAGTCGGTCACGGGCACGGGTGAGAAGAACAGCCCGAGGAGCGTCGCGACCCGTGGGACCTGCACCGCGAGATCCGCCTCGCGCAGCACGGTCGTGAGCCCGGCGGCGAGGAACGCGGCGCGGTCGGCGAGCGTCGCGTACACGCCGTCGTCGAGCAGCTCGAGGACCGCGAGTCCGGCCGCGGTCGCGAGCGGGTTCCCCGACAGCGTGCCGGCCTGGTAGACGGCGCCGACCGGCGCGAGCTCGTCCATCAGCGCGGCGGGGCCGCCCACCGCCGCGAGCGGCAGGCCCCCGCCGACGACCTTCCCGAAGATCGAGAGATCGGGCGTCACGCCGAACAGTCCCTGCGCGCCCGTGCGGGCGACGCGAAAGCCGGTGATGACCTCGTCGAAGATCAGGAGCGCGCCGCGCGCGTCGCACCGGTCGCGCAGCCGCGCGAGGAACCCGTCGCACGGTTCGACGAGGCCCATGTTGGCCGCGACCGGTTCGACGATCACCGCGGCGATGTCGTCGCCGCGTTCGTCGAACGCCGTGTCGAGCGCGGCGTCGTCGTTGAACGGCAGCACCAGCGTGTCGGCCGCCGCACCCGCGGTGACGCCGGCCGAGCCCGGGATGCCGAGCGTCGCGACGCCGCTGCCCGCGGCGACGAGCAACGCGTCGCTGTGACCGTGATAGCCGCCCGCGAACTTCACGATCGTGTCGCGACCGGTGGCTCCGCGAGCGAGACGCAGCGCGGTCATCGCCGCCTCGGTCCCCGACGAGACGAGCCGCACCTTCTCGACGGACGGGACGCGCTCGCAGATCGCCTCCGCGAGGCGTACCTCGTTCTCGGTCGGCGCGCCGTATGACGTGCCCGCCTCCGCGGCGCGCTTCACGGCGTCGACGACGACGGGATGGGCATGGCCGAGGATCGACGCACCCCACGACTGCACGTAGTCGACGTACCGCCGGCCGTCCGTCGCGACGAGATACGGGCCCTCCGCGCGCGCGACGAAGAACGGCTCGCCGCCCACGGCCGCGAACGACCGCACGGGCGAGCTGACACCGCCGGGGATCACCGCGCGGGCGCGCTCGAAGAGGTTCAAGACGCGTGGAGACGCTCGGCCGTCTCGCGGGCGAGGTACGTCAGCACGAAGTCGGCTCCCGCACGCTTGATCGAGACGAGGTGCTCGTGCGCCACCGCCTCACCGTCGATCCATCCCTCGCGCGAGGCCGCCTTGAGCATCGCGTACTCGCCGCTCACGTGGTACGCCGCCACGGGGACGTCGAACGACGCGCGCAGCGCGCTGATGACGTCGAGATAGGAGAGGGCGGGCTTCACCATCACGATGTCCGCGCCCTCGTCGACGTCGAGCGTCGTCTCCGCGATCGCCTCGCGCGCGTTCGGCGGGTCCATCTGGTACGCGCGACGGTCGCCGAAGCTGGGAGCGCACTCGGCGGCGTCGCGGAACGGTCCGTACAGCGCCGACGCGTACTTGGCCGCGTACGCCAGGATCGCGACGTCGGTGAAGCCGTCGTCGTCGAGCGCTTCACGGATCGCGCCGACCTGGCCGTCCATCATCCCCGACGGCGCGACGACGTCCGCCCCGGCCTCGGCCTGCGCGACCGCGATCGACGCGTAGCGATCGAGCGTGGCGTCGTTGTCGACGCTGCCGTCGTCGCGCAACAGGCCGCAGTGGCCGTGGTCGGTGTACTCGTCGAGGCAGTCGTCGGCGATCAGCGTGATCGCGTCGCCGACCTCGTCGCGGAGGTTGCGCAGCGCGACCTGCACCACACCGTCGTACGCGTCGGCCTGCGAGCCTTCCGGGTCCTTGGTCGCGGGGACACCGAAGAGGACGACCGCGGGGAGGCCGAGGCCGGCGAGCGCACGCACCTCCTTGCGGAGGCTCTCCTGCGTGTGCTGCACGACTCCGGGCATCGAGTGGACGGGCTCGGGCTCGCGGATGCCGTCCTTGACGAACAGCGGCGCGACGAGGTCGTCGACGGACAGCCGGGTCTCGGCGACGAGGCGCCGCAGCGCGGGCGTCCGTCGCAGCCGGCGGGGGCGCTGGTCGGGGAACGCCATGGCGTCCCGATGCTACCGGCGCCCGGCGGCCGCGAGACCGTCGACGAGGGCCGCGACCAGCCCGTCGATGGTGTGCTCGGTCGCCTCGGCATCGACCCGTACGCCGAGGTCGCGGGCCGTGGCCGAGGTCACGGGGCCGATCGAGACGACGAGGGGCCCGCCGCTCGGACGGTCGGCGAGCGGGCCGCCGAGGACCTCGCACAGGTTCCGGACGGTCGACGAGGAGGTGAACGTGACGGCGTCGACCCGCCCGTCCCGGACCGCGGCGAGCGCGGCGTCGTCCGGCCGGGACGTGGTGGTGCGGTACAGCACGAGGACGTCGACGTCGTAGCCGCGGGCCCGGAGGCCGTCGGGAAGGACGTCGCGCGCCTGCTCCGCGCGTGCGAGCAGCACGCGGGCGGCCCGGCCGCGCGCGCCGCCCGGGGCCGGGAACGCGTCGAGGAGGGACTCGGCGACGAAGCGCTCGGGGACGAGGTCCGCCGTGATCCCGCGCGTCGCGAGCGCGCTCGCGGTGCCCGGCCCGATCGCGGCGATGCGGAGGCCGGCAAGTGCGCGGGCATCGAGCCCGGCCGGGCGCAGGCCGCGGTCGAACAGCGCGTCGACGCCGTTCGCGGACGTGAGGACGAGCCATTCGTAGGCGCCGAGATCGGGAAGGACGACGTCGACGGGCTCGATCGCGATCGCGGGCAGCTCGACGACCTGCGCGCCGAGGTCCTCGAGCCGGGCGCGCAGCCCGCTCGCCTGCTCGCGTGCGCGCGTGACGACGACGGTCCGGCCGAACAGCGGCCGCGACTCGAACCACGCGAGGTCGAGCGCGGCGACCGGGCCGACGACGATCGCCGACGGGGCGCGCACGTCGAGGGACGCGATCGTGGCGAGCGTCCCGCGCACGGAGGCCTGGTCGAGGCGTGTGCCGTTGCGGACCGCGGCAACCGGCGTGTCGGGTGGGAGGCCGCCCGCGAGGAGCCGATCGACGATCGCCGGGAGGCGGCCGACCCCCATGAGGACGACGAGGGTGCCGCCGGCGCGCGCGAGCGCCTCCCAGTCGACGTCGGTGCGGCCCTTGGCCGGATCCTCGTGTCCCGTCACCACGGTGAAGTGCGTCGAGAGTCCGCGGTGGGTGACCGGGATCCCCGCGTACGCGGGTGCCGCGATCGCGCTCGTGATGCCCGGGACGACCTCGAACGGCACGCCCGCCGCGGCCAGGGCCTCCGCCTCCTCACCGCCCCGGCCGAACACGAACGGGTCGCCGCCCTTCAACCGCACGACCGTCTGACCAGCGCGGCCGCGCTCGACGAGCAGCGCGTCGATGTCGTGCTGCTCCATCTCCACGCGCCCAGGCGCCTTGCCGACGTCGATCCGCTCGGCCTCGCGCGGCGCGAGCTCGAGGAGCGCGGCCGACGCGAGGCGGTCGTGCACGACGACGTCCGCGCGCGCGAGCACCTCGGCACCGCGCACGGTCAGCAGACCGGGATCCCCGGGACCCGCGCCCACGAGGTAGACGGTCACGCGCGCGTCCCGGGCCGGTGGACTGTCACGCGCGTCTCGCGCAGCGTGTCAGGCGGCATCGTCGAGCAGCGCGGAGCCGCCGGACTCCAGGACGAGCCGACGCGCGGCTTCGACACCGAGCGCGCGGGGGTCGTCCCCCGACACCTCGGCGCGCAGGACGACACGCCCGTCGAGCGACGCGACCAGCGCGCGCATCGCGAGACCTCCGTCGTCGCGGTCGGTCGCGAGCGCGCCGCACGGGAGGTTGCATCCGCCGCCGAGCTCGGCGAGGAACGCGCGCTCGGCGTCGACCGCCCGGTGCGCCCGCCGGTCGTCGACCGCGCCCAGGAGCTCGAGGGCGCGCGCGTCGTCCGCACGGCACTCGACTGCGAGTGCACCCTGGGCGACCTGGGGCACGAGCGTGGACGGGTCGAGGACCTGCGCGACGCGGTCGTCGAGGCCGAGTCGTTGCAGCGCGCAATACGCGACCACGACCGCAGCGAATTCACGCGAACGCGCGACGCGCGTCGGGATGTTGCCGCGGAGCTCCCCGAAGAGCAGGTCGGGACGCAGCGCCGCGAGCTGCGCGCGCCGGCGGACGGATCCCGTCCCGACGCGTCCGCCCGTCGGCAGCTCGTCGAGACCACGACCGACGAGCGCGTCGCGCGGGTCGGCACGCTCCGGGACGGCGGCGAGGACGAGACCGTCGGGAAGGGCCGACGGGAGGTCCTTGCCGGAGTGCACGGCGACGTCGGCGCGACCGTCGAGGACCGCCTCCTCGACCTCCTTCACGAAGGCACCGGTGCCACCGATGGTGTGGATCGGGACGTCCGCCCGGCGATCGCCGGTCGTGGTCACGATCACCAGCTCCGTGGGCGCGTCGAGCATCGACGCGACGCGTCCCGCCTGCCAGCGCGCGAGCTCACTGCCGCGCGTGGCGAGGCGCACCGGCTGCGTCGGCATCGCTACGACGCGGTGGGGGGCTCGGGCGGGACGTCGACCAAGCCGAACAGCTCGGTGAGCGCGTCCGAGTAGGTCGCGCCGCGAGGAGTTCCCGCGGCGTCCTTGATGCGCACGGTCGGGTCGTGCAGCAGCTTGTTGACGATCCCCTCGGTGAGCGCCTCGACGGTGCGGCGCGCGGCGGGATCGAGGGCTTCGAGACGCGAGCGGAAACGGTCGAGCTCCGCGCGGCGCACGTCCTCGCCGCGGGTGCGCAGCGCGCGCACGATCGGTGCGACCTCACGTGCGGTGTGCTCCGTGCGGAACCGCTCGAGCTCCTCGGCGACGATCGCCCGAACCTTGCCGACCTCGCGCTGCCGCTGCGCGAGCGAGTGGTCCGCGAACGACTTCATGTCGTCCATGTCGAGCAGCGTGACGCCGAAGACCTGCCGTACTCCGGGATCGACGTCGCGCGGGATCGCGACGTCGACGACGAGCAGCGCGCGCCCGTCACGGCGTTCCATGACGAGCTCGACGTCGCTGCGCTCGAGGATCACCTCGGGCGCGCCGGTCGACGACAGCAGCACGTCGCACGTGACGAGCGCGTCCGCGACCTCGCCCAGCGAGATCGCGCGGCCGCCGACTCGCCGCGCGAGGTCGTTGGCGCGCGCGGGCGTTCGGTTCGCGACGACGATCTCCGCGACGCCCGCGCCCGCGAGCGCGACCGCCATCCCTTCGCCGACGTCGCCCGCGCCGAGCACGAGCACGCGCCGTGTCGTGAGCGTCCCCAGCCGGTCGACCGCGAGCGCCACCGCCGCGGACGAGACCGACACCGCGTGGCGGCCGATGCCCGTCTCGGTACGGGACCGCTTCCCGACCTCGACCGCCTGCTGGAACACCCGCGACAGGACCTGCCCGGCCGTCCCCTCCTCCTCCGCGGTGCGCCACGCGCCGCGCACCTGGCCGAGGATCTCGCCCTCGCCGATGATCATCGAGTCGACGCCCGCGGCGACACCGAAGAGGTGCGCGACCGCGGCGTCGTCGTGGTACGTGTACAGGTGGTCGCCGAGCTCGTCGGGATCGACCGAGCCGTGACCGGCGAGGTAGTCGCGCACGTCCTGCACGGCGGGGTGGAACAGGGTGGTGCGCGCGTACACCTCGGTGCGGTTGCACGTGGACAGCACGACGGTCTCGGCGAGGTGCTCGCGGGCGGCGAGCGCGTGGAGCGCCTTCGGCAGCTCGCTGGGGGCGACCGCGACGCGCTCCAGGAGGTCGACCGGAGCGGTCCGGTGGTTGACGCCCACCACGATCACAGACACGCGCGGAGCAGCTCCTTGGCCTCGGGGACCCGGCCGGCGCGGATCAGGTCGAGGATGCCCGAATCGAGGGCCTTTCGCCAATCGGCCGTCTCGCTGGAACGCCCCGCGGCCCGCATCGATTCCCGCTCCGCGGAGAGCAGGTCGAGCAGGGTCCCGTACTCCGGCCCGAGCTCCGTGCGGATGCGGTCGCGTAGCCAGGTCGCGAGGGCGGGGCTGCGGCCGTTCGTGCCGATCGTGACGACGACGTCGCCCTGCCGCACGACCGACATCAGCGTGAACGAGCAGTTCGCGGGGTCGTCGGCGGAGTTGACCCAGATCTGGCGTTCCTCACCGGCCTCGAAGACCGCGTGGTCCACGTCAGGCACGCCCGTGGCGGTGGTGGCGAGCCACGCACCGTCGAGATCCGCCGCCTCGAACGCCCGCTGCGCGACCGTCACGACGCCCGCGTCGCGCCACTCGGCGACCCGGGGATCGAGCTGGGGCGCGACGACGTGCACGCGGGCTCCGGCGTCGAGCAGCGCATCGATCTTGCGCGCCGCGATGCGACCGGCGCCGACCACCACACAGCGGCGACCGGCGACCACGAGGTTCACCGGGTAGCCGCGCGCGGTCACCCCACACGCTCCCGCAGGCCGTCGTCGTCGGGCGTCCCGCCGGCGCCGGTGCCGTCGCGACCGTCACGGCCGTCACGCCCGGGGCGTCCGCCCGAGGACCGGGGCGGGCCTCCCCGACGCAGCTGGTAGAAGGACAGGATCTGCAGCTCGATGGCGAGGTCGACCTTGCGGATCGACACGCCGTCGGGGACCGAGAGCACCGCGGGCGCGAAGTTCAGGATCGACCGGACGCCGGCCGCGACGAGCCGGTCGGCGACCTCCTGCGCGACGTTCGGGGGCGTCGCGATCATCCCGATCGAGATCTCCCGCTCCTGCACCACCCGGGGCAGCTCGTCGACCGCCTGGATCGGCAGGTCCTCGATGCTCTGACCGACCTTCTCGGCGTCGGCGTCGATCAGGGCGGCGATGCGGAAGCCGCGCGCGCCGAAGCCGCGGTACTTGGCCAGCGCCTGACCGAGGTTCCCGACACCGCAGATGACGACGGGCCAGTCGCGGGTAAGACCGAGCTCGCGCGAGATCTGGTCGAGGAGGAACTCGACGTCGTACCCGACGCCGCGCGTCCCGTAGGAGCCCAGGTAGGACAGGTCCTTGCGGACCTTCGCGGCGTTGACACCGGCCATCTCGGCGAGCCGCTCGGACGACACCGTCGTCGTGTGGTGCTCGGCGGTGTCGACGAGCGCGCGGTAGTACAGCGGGAGCCGCGCGACCGTCGCTTCGGGGATCCGGCGGGGCGACCCCGCGGGCGAACGGTCGGGCACCGGTTGCGCGCTCCTCGGAACGGGCCCGCCGACGGTGGGCCACTCGCGACCAGCCTAGCGCCGCTTGTGCACTCAGTCACAAGCGGCGGACGCACATGCTGTCGTGGGTGCTCGCAGCGACCCGGCCGGTGCCGGGTGCGGACGTTACGCTCGCAGCTCCGATGGTCTCCGGGCTCGCGTTCATCGCCACCGCGGTGTCGTCGCTCTTCGCGCAGGCGACGCTCGTTCGCTACACCCGGCAGCGCAAGCCCCACGAGCTGGCCTGGACGGTCGCGCTGGCGATGTTCGCCCTGGCCGCGGCGGCGCTCGCGTCCGGCTCGACGGGCGGGTTCGACAACGGGACCTTCCGGTTCTTCTACCTGCTCGGCGCGGTGCTCGACGTCCCGTGGCTCGCGCTCGGGACGGTGTACCTGCTGTTCGGCACGGGAGTCGGCCGGCGGGTGCAGTGGGTGCTGGTCGGCTTCAGCGGGTTCGCGGTGGGCGTGATGCTGTCGGCACCGATGCACGCGGTCTCGGGCACCGTGATCCCCGTCGGCAAGGACGTGTTCGGTGTCGCGCCGCGTGTGCTCGCCGCGGTCGGGAGCGGCCTCGGGGCCACGGTCGTGTTCGCGGGAGCCGCGTGGTCGGTGATCCGGTTCGTGCGCGCGCGGCAGCGCCCGGGGAGCGCGCGGATGGCCGTCGCGAACGCGCTGATCGCGGCCGGGACGCTCGTGCTGTCCGCCGGCGGCGTCCTCCAGGGCGTGGTCGGCCACGACGAGGCGTTCGCGCTGTCGCTCGCCGTCGGGATCACCGTGATCTACGCGGGGTTCCTCGTGACCGCGCGCCGACCGTCGGGCGCGGTGTCGGGCGCGCCGCCGGTCGCGACACCCACGACGGTCAGCGTTCCAGACGGCGGCGCAGCAGCTTCCCCGACAGGCCGCGCGGCAACGTCGCGGTGACCTCGATCTCGTCCGGGCACTTGTAGCGCGCCAGCCGCTCGTGCGCGTGCGACGCGAGCTCGCGCCGGAGCGTCTCGTCGTCCGTCACGCGGTCGCGTTCGGGGACGACGTAGGCGCGCAGGCGCTCACCGGTGCGGGGATCGGGGACGCCGACGACCGCGACGTCGCGCACGTCGGGGTGCGCGCCGAGGACGTCCTCGACCTCGGCGGGGAACACGTTGAACCCCGACACGATGACGAGATCGCGCAAGCGGTCGACGAGCCGCAGCGATCCCTCGTCGTCCGCGACCGCGACGTCCCCCGTGCGCAGCCAGCCGTCGTCGGTGCACGCGGCCGCCGTCGCGGCGTCGTCGCGCCAGTAGCCGCGGAAGACGTTCGGGCCGCGGACCCAGATCTCGCCCGGATCGCCGACGAGCACGTCGGTGCCGTCGGCGTCGACGAGTCGTACGTCGACCCCCGGGATCGCGACACCGATCGAGCCGGCACGCGGGATGTCGCCGACGACGCTCGTCGTCACGACCGGTGACGTCTCGGTGAGCCCGTACCCGTCGTGCAAGGTCACGCCGAAGCGGGCGTGGAACGCCGATGCGAGCTGCGGGTCGAGCGGCGCCGCGCCCGAGACCGCGAGCCGCACGGACGCGAACGTCGCGCGCGTCACGGTGTCGTCGGGGAGCTCGAGCCAGCTGCGGTAGATGGTCGGGACGGCGGCGATCACGGTGACGGCCTCGCGCTCGACGACGTGCGCGGTGTCGCGGGCGTCGAAGTGCGCGACGGGCACGATCGACGCGCCGACCGCGAGTGCGACGCCGATCACGACGTTGAGCCCGTACACGTGGAAGAACGGCAGCACGCCGAGCACGACGTCGTCGGACGTTCGGCGCGTCGACGGGTGCGACTGCAACTGCGCGATGTTCGCCCCGAGGTTGCCGTGGCTCAGCATGGCCGCGCGCGGCGCGCCCGATGTCCCGGCCGTGAACAAGAGCACGGCGAGGTCGTCGTCGTCACGCGGCACGGGGACGAGGGGCTCGAGCCCGTCCCCGGCGGGATCGGACACGTCGACGACACGCGAGACGACCGCCGCGACGTCGGGCGCGGCGAGCTGCGCGCCGACGTCCGGACCGCGCAGCACGAGCGCCGGCTCGACGAGCGCGAGCTCGCGCCCGAGCTCGGGCGCCGGTGCACTCGGGTTGAGCGGCACCGCGACCGCGCCGCACGCAAGCGTCGCGAGGTAGGCCACGACGAAGCTCTCGTCGTTCGACGCGAGCAGCGCGACGCGCTCGCCGGTGCGGACGTCGTCGGACAGGAGCCGGGCCAGGCGGCCCGCACGCAGCGCGAGGTCGCCGTACGTGACGTCGTGCTGCGCGCGGATCGCGACGGAGTCGGGCGCGGTGCGCGCCGGGCCGAGCAGCACGGAGGCCAGGTTCACCGCCCCGCCCCTCCCCCAAGCACGGGCCGGGATCGTAGCGACCAGCCGTCAACCCTCGGTTCCGAGAGCCACATCCCGCCAGAGCAGCTCTTGGCCGCCCGCAGCGGCGAGCTCCTGCCGGCCGGTGTCCCGGCCCGCAGCGAGCGCGGCAGAGCTCAAGGTCCGGCCGCATCCGCCCGATACCTTCCTCGGCCCCGGGACGCGGGCCGGCTGCCGGAGGCGGGCGCCCGACGTGCCGCCCGAGGGCATCCGAGGCGGGCAGGCATCGACGGGAGGCGACCGGATGCGGCGAATCGTGCTGGCAGCACTGCTCGTGCTGTCGACGATCGCTGTGCTCCCGACGACCGCGGCGACCGCGGACTGCGACCTCGTCGGCGCGACGAACTCGTTGCGCGCGAGCCAGGGGCTCGCGCCGCTGTCCGTCGACGGGAACCTGACGGGCAAGGCGTCGAGCTGGGCCGCGCACATGGCCGCGGCCGGGACGATCTCGCACTCGAGCCTGGCCTCCGGGATCAGCGAGCCGTGGTCCCGCCTCGGCGAGAACGTCGGGATGGGTCCGAACCTGTGCGCGATCCAGCAGGCGTTCGTCGCCTCACCGGCGCACTACAGAAATCTCACAGATCCGGGGTTCCGGTACGTGGGCGTGGGCGTCGTGAGCTCCAACGGGACGTTGTTCGTCGCGGTGGAGTTCATGCAACCAGCCTCCCAGCCCGCCCCAAGCACGTCCGCGAACGCGGCCGGAACCCCGTCTTCGCGGTCGGCGACACGCAGCCGCAGCGCTTCGAACGGCGCGTCGCCGACCCCCGTGGCGGCCCCCGCACCACCGCCGCCACCGCCTCCGCCGCCTCCGCCGCCGCCACCCGCGACGTTGGTGCGCGCGATCGCACGGTTGCACGCGTTGGACAGCTGACGCGCTCGGCGCGGCGGTGATGCGCGATCGCGCTAGCCGCCGAGGTGGAACACGAACTGCGCGATCGCGGCACCGAGGATCATCACGAGCAGCGCGACGATCGCGATCGACGTTCCGGGGCGCACGCGCGCAGGGTAACCGGCGCCATCGCGCCTCGGCGGATCAGGTGCGCTTCACGATCGTGACCGGCGAGCCCTCGCGCAGCGAGCACGCCGCGGCGGCCGACGCCCGGTCGAGCGCGATCGACACCATCCCGTAGGAGTCGACGAGCACGACGAGCTCCGACGGCCGCGCATCGGCGTACACGTGGACCCAGCGCGCCATGCGGGTCTCGTTGCCGAGGCGCAGCTCGACGGTCTCGCCCGGACGCGCGCCGGTCGCGGCGAGCTCGTCGGGGCCGACGTTCAGCTGGCAGTTGCCGAAGCGGTCGACCCACCACACCTCGCCTGCGAGCCCGTCGTCCTCGTCGCGTGGCAGCGGGACGAGGGCGGGGACGAGACCGGCCGGGTCGACGACCTCGCCGAGCTCGGTGAGGGGCGTCCCGGCGGCGAGGTACGCGGCCGCGGGCGCCATCACGTCCCGGCCCGCGAACGTCGGACCTGGCGCGTCCAGACGGTGCGCCTCGCTCGTGAGGGAGACGACCGTGCGCGCGCCGCCGACCATTGCGACGGCGGGTGCGAGCAGGCCGTTGTCCGGCCCGACGAGGAACCCGTCGTCGACCTCGACCGCGACCATCCGCCGGTCCGTGCCGACGCCGGGATCCACGATCGCGAGGACCACCCCGCGCGGGAGGTACTGGACCGCGCGCACGAGCGCGAGCGCGCCCGCGCGCACGTCCTGGGGTGCGACGTCGTGCGTGATGTCGACGACGGTGACGTGCGGGGCGATCCCGAGGATGACGGCCTTGCAGACACCGACGAACTCGTCGGTGAGCCCGTAGTCGCTGAGGAACGAGACGACCGGGAGACGGTCGGGCACGCGGCGAGCGGTTACCCGGCCTCCGTGTAGCGCGAGCCGAGGTAGCGGTCGACGTCCTCCTCGCGCACGCGGAACGAGCGCCCGACGCGCACGGCCGGCAGGTCACCCGCCTTGATCAGCCGGTACACGGTCATCGACGACACGCGCATGAGGTCTGCGACCTCCTGCACGGTCAGGAATCGGGCCTTCGAGAAGGACTGGCTCACCGGTCACCCCACAACTCCGTCCGCCTCGGCGAGGGTACGCCGGGAGATTCCTGGTGTCCAGCGTGCGTGGTGTGATCCGTGACGATCAGCGGGTCAGTGTTGCCGCTGTCGACGCGCGTGTGACGCGCGTACTCGTGCGGCACGCGCGTCACGACCCCGCGCGTCCCAACTCGGCCGAGCGCCGGGTCGCCGCGACGACCGCTTCGACGAACGCGGCGCGCACCGCGCGCTGCTCGAGCATGTGCACGCCGGCGGCCGTCGTCCCGCCCGGCGACGTGACCGCCGCGCGCAGCGCTTCGGGCCCCTCGTCGCCCTCCGCGAGCAACGTCGCCGCGCCGAGAAGCGTCTCGACGACGAGCGTCGACGCGGTCGCGCGCGGGAGACCGACGAGCACGCCCGCCTCCACGAGCGCCTCCGCGACGAGGAACAGGTACGCGGGACCGGACCCCGAGAGGCCGGTCACGGCGTCGAGCAACGTCTCGGGGACGCGCACGACGACGCCGACCGCGCCGAGCAGCCGCTCGGCGAGGCTCAGGTGCGGGTCGCGGGCGGCCGATCCGGGCGCGATTGCGGCGGCGCCCCGGCGCACGAGCGCGGGCGTGTTCGGCATCGCCCGGATGACGGGCCGGCCCGGTGCGAGGCGCTCGAGCTCCGCGATCGTCACGCCGGCCGCGATCGAGAGCACCAGCGTGTCGTCGCCCAGGCTCTGCGCGGCGGCGCCGAGGGCGGTCGCCACGTCGCCCGGCTTGACCGCGACGACGACGACGTCGGCGTCGGCCACCGCCCAGGCCGGGCTCGGCACGACCCGGGCGCCCGGGAACCGCTGCTGGAGCGCCTGGCGCCGGTCGGGCTCGACCTCCGCCACGGCGAGCTGGTCGGCCTCCCACCCGGCGTCGAGCAGCCCGGCGAGCAGGGCCTCGCCCATGCGGCCGCCGCCGAGGAGCGCCGTGCGGGTCACGGCGCCACCGTAACCCGGGGCGCGAGAGGGCCCGAGGAACGCTCGGACCCGCCGCACTTCCCCGAACGGCGGGGCCTCCTGCACCTCGGGCCCTGCAGTCGCTACCCGTCGGCAACGACCCGTACACCGTAGCGACAATCCGTACCGTCACGCAACCCGACGCGACACGACGCAACGCGACGCATCGTGAGACGGCGCCGTGGGCGCCGTCAGGCTCTCGGCGGGCCGAACCCGAGGCGGATCGCGGGCTGGAACCACTGCTCGACGAGCTCGAACAGGACGCCGACGATCCGGTCGAGCTCCCACTCCGTGAGGTGCTCGAGCGCCAACCGGCCCACGAGATAGACGTCGCCGTCGGGGCCGAGCGAGAACCTCGCCCCGTACATCGTGTGGTTGCGGTGGAGCAACCACTCGTACAGCTCGAGGCGGTTCCGGGGCGGGTCGGGCATGAAGTAGAGCTCGTAGCGCAGCGTGCGCTGGTGGAGGTCGAAGTAGATCGTCGCCGCGTCGCGACCCTCGCAGCCGAAGCGGACGTACCAGCGCCGGATCTCGGGGTCGTACTCGACGTGCTGGACGGCCGGCTCGTCGCGCACGGGCCCGAACAGCTGCGCGTCGACGAGTGCGTGCGCGGCGTCGAGGTCGAGCAGATCGTCGCCCGTCATCGCCGAGGCAACCACGTCACGCGCACTGGACGGGCTCGCGGGCGGCGAGATCGGCGTACAGCCGCCGGAGCCGGCCCGCGGTGATGCTCCACGAGTAGCGGCGCGAGCGCGCGTGCGCGGCGACGCCGAGCTCTCGGGCGACGTCGGGGGCGTCGAGGAGCACCGCGACCGGCGTCGCGAACGCGACGGGATCGCGCTCGGTGACGAGGAACCCCGTCTGGCCGTCGTCGACCAGCGAGCGCAGACCGCCGACGGCCGTGGCGACGACGGGTGTCCCGCACGCGGCCGCTTCGAGCGCGACGAGGCCGAACGACTCGCTGCGTGACGGCACGAGGCAGACGTCTGCCGCGCGATAGAACGCGCGCAACCTGCCATGGCGCTGCGGCGGCACGAAGCGAACCTGGTGGTCGACGCCCAGCGCGCGGGCGACGTCGCGGAGATGCGCGAGCTCGCGGTCGCCGTCCGCGCCGCTCGGACCGCCCACGACGAGGAGCAGCGAGCGTGGGTCGTCGAGCGCGGCGAGCGTCTCGATCGCGAGGTCCGCACCCTTCAACGGCTGGATGCGCCCGACGAACAAGAGCACCCGCCGGTCACCGACGCCGAGCGCGTCGCGCGCACGCGCGCGGTCCACGTCGTCGCCGGGCGAGAACAGCTCGTGGTCGACGCCGGGCGGGACGATCTCCACGCGCTCGGGGTCCGCGGCGTAGAGGTCGACGAGCTGGTCGCGCTCCTCGACAGTCGACGCGCACAGCAGGTCGCTGCAGCCGATCACCTCCTGCTCGACGCGTGCACGGTCGCGCGCGTCGTCCGAGCCGTCGACGCCGGCGGACGCCTTGACCCGCGCGAGCGTGTGGAACGTCGACGCGAGCGGGACGTCGAGCTGGTGCTTGAGACGGTGGCCGACCGCGCCCGAGATCCAGTAGTTCCCGTGCAGGACGTCGTACTCGACGTGCGCGTCCCGCTGGTGTGCGAGCGTCGCGTCGACGAGCTCGTCGACGAGCTCGTCGAGCGCATGCTTCGGGACGGGCGCGCGCGGCCCGGCCGCCAGATGGACCACACGGAAGCCGGGCTCGACGTCGACGACGGGCCGCAGACCGGGACGGTCGGCGCGCGTCAGCACGTCGCACTCGACGCCCGCGCGCGCGAGCGACGACGCGAGCGCGTGCACGTACACGTTGAGCCCCCCGCCGTCGCCCGTGCCCGGCTGCGCGAGCGGCGACGTGTGCACGCTGAGGATCCCGAGACGCCGGACCATGCCGCCGGGGATCGTAGCCAGGGTACCCCCGGCTCAACCGTCCCGTACGTCGCCGGCGGCCCGCTCGCCGTGGAGCCCGGCCTCGCGCTGGAACGACCGGTAGATCTCGACGAGCGCCTGCTTCTGCCCGTCGGTGATGGTCGGGTCACCGCGGATCGCGGCGACGAGGTCGGGCGTGTCGTCGCGCTCGTCGAGGATCCCGGCCTGCACGTACAGCGTCTCGGCCGAGATCTGCAGACCGCGCGCGATCGCCTGCAGGATCTCCGCGCTCGGCTTGCGCAGACCCCGCTCGATCTGGCTCAGGTACGGGTTCGAGATCCCCGCGAGCTCGCTCAGCTTCCGCAACGACAGCCGGTCGCGACGGCGTTGGTCACGGATGAACGCGCCGAGCTCGCGCAGGCGCGCCTCGAGGGCCTCGGGTGCGGCCACGCCGACGCCTACGACGGGCCGACGCGCAGACGCGTCGCGAGCTCGTGCTCGATCGCGTCCATCACGCGGTGCAGCGATCGGCGCGTCGCGGAGACGTCGGACTCGAGCGTGCGCAGCCGTTCGGTCGTCTCGCGCAGCTCGTCGTCGGACAGGGCGGGGAGGTTCGCCAGCGTCGCGTCGGTGACGAGCGGCTCGAGCCCGCGTGTCCACTCGATGTCCATCGCGGGCGCGAGCTGCTGCGGCATGTGGCTGTTGGCCGGTGCACCACGCTGACCGCGCTGGCCGCCGTCGGCCAGGATCCGTGGGAGCGCGTCGATGAGCGAGCCCAGCGAGCCGCCCGAGGACCGGCGCTCCATCTCCGCGGCGATGATGTCGAGCCGGGCCTGCGCGAGCCGGCGCACGTACGAGACCTCCGTCTCGACGTTCACGCACTCGTCGCGCATCGTCCGCAGGTCGTCGACGGAGCGCGCGCCGAGGTCGGCGACGTAGGCGGGGTCGAGGATGCGGTCGATGCGGCGTCGCTGCTGGTCCACGGCGGTCTCAGGCTAGCCCGGCCGTACGGGGCCCCCGTCCGGCCCCGGCCCCCGGCAGCCCCCGCTGACGGGCGGCAGCACCGCGACCTCGTCGCCGTCCGAAAGGGTGGTCGCGTCGCCGGCGAGCGGCTCGTCGCCGTTGACCCACACCCGGGACACACCGAGCACCTCCGCGAACCCGTCGCCGTAGCGGGCAACCGCCTCGCTCAGCAGCTCGCCGACCGTGCCGGCCTCGTAGCGGTCCTCGGCGGTGCCCGCGGCCTCGCGGGCCCGGGCGAAGAGCCGGAGCCGGACGGTCAGCGCGCGACCTCGACGAGCCCGTCGCGCAGCACCGCCTCCCCCGCGGGGTTGCACGTCTCGAACCCGTAGCTCGTCGTGCCGGACTCGCCCTCGTTCGTCGCGAAGAACCGCGACGTGATGTCCTCGCCGGGCATGACCGGACGCGAGAAGCGGACCGCGAGCCGCTGCAGCCGCGTGGGATCGCCGTCGGCGACCGACTGGATCGCACCCCAGCTCACGAAGGCCATCGTGCACAGTCCGTGGACGATGATGCCGGGGAGGCCGACCGACCGCGCGACCTCGTCGTCGAGGTGGATCGGCATCAGGTCGCCGGACGCCTTCGAGTACCGGAAGGTCTGGTCGTCGTCGACGTGCTGGACGACCTCGCCCGCCGGAGGCTGACCGGGGAGCGCGCCGGGGAACTCGTGCCCGGGCGCGTCGTCGCCGCGCTCGCCGTCGGCCTGCACACCACGGAAGAACGTGACGCAGTACTGCTCGTTCACGAGCTCACCGTCGGAGGCGTCGCGCGTCTCGTAGCGGCTGACGAGCGTCGTGCCCGACGGCTTGACGTGCAGGCCGACGGGTGCACCGCGTGAACGCAACGTCATGCCCGGGACGATCGGGCGGTGGAACCGCATGTCCTGCTCCCCGTGCACGGCGAGCATCGCGGCCTGCGGGCTGCAGACACGCGTGACGGTCGCGAGGAGCGTGTCCCAGATCGGGACGACCGCGAACACCGGCGGGGCGAGCGCCCCGTCGCGGTGCGCGGGGATCGGGTCGTTCGTCGCGGCCGCGTACGCGCGCGCACGCTCGGCATCGACCGTCAACTCGTGCTCGTCCGACCACCGGCCGATCTCGTCGAGCGCGAAAGCCATGTCTATGGCTCCCTCGGCGCCGGCCGTCCCGGGCATCCGCCCACGGCCGGCGTTCGTCCGCACTCTGTCACTGTTGTTCGCGCCGCTCGGTCCCGACGTTGGTGCGCGCGGTCGGGTACGCCTCGAGCCGTTCGGTCGGGATCGGCTCGCCGGTCACCTCGTCGATCCCGTAGGTGCCGTCGTCGACGCGCTGGAGCGCGGCCTCGAGCTCCGCGAGCTCGGACTCGAGCGACTCCAGGATCGAGAGATCCTTCTCGCGCTCGAAGGTCTCGCTGCCCAAGTCCGCGGGGTGCTGGTCGTAGTCGGCCAGCTCCGACACCTCGTCGCTCTCTGATCCGGGACCGAGCTCGCCGCGCAGGTCGCGGATCAGCCCTTCCACGCGCGACTTCTCGGCCTCCAACCGCTGACGTGCCTCGTCGGGTTCCACGACCGGACCCTACCGCTTGTCGCGGGGCCGAAAACCGGGCCGCCTCGCGTCACCCCGCTCCGAGCTGGTGCTCGAGGACGGTGGCTTCGTCGGTCAACAGCTCGTGCAGCATCGCGAGCCGCGCGTGGGCGTTCGTCTGCTCGAGCACGCGCTGCGCGTCGAGCGGGTTCACGTGCGCGCGCGCCGCGAGCTCGAACGACGCGCGCGCCACGTCGTCGTGGTGATCTGGGACGGGCGGGTCGGCCGACGGCGACGGAACGCCGAGCTCGCTGCGCAACGACGTGACACGCAACAACACGCGCCGCACGTCGTCGACGAGCGTGCCGGGTACGTCGCCGGTGCGCTCGTCGTCCTCGAACGGCGCGACGAGCGCGCGCGGATAGGGGTCGTCGGGCAGCCAGTCCTCGACACGGATGCGTCGTGTGCCGACCGCGACGAGGAGCGACCGGCCGTCCGGGAGCTCGGCGAGCTGCACGATGCGCGCGACCGTCCCGATGCCGAAGCGCGTGTCGCCGCCGCCGACTTCCGAGCCGCGCTCGATGAGCACGACGCCGAACTCGGGTTCGGTGTCGAGGCAGTGCCGGACCAGGGCGCGGTAGCGCGGCTCGAACACGTGCAGCGGCAGCGGTGCGAACGGGAAGAGCACCGTGCCGAGCGGGAACATCGGCAGCTCACGCTCGTCCATCGCTCGTCAGTTCCCACGAGCGCGCAGCGCGACGGCCTGCCGGCGAACACGGTCGGCGTCGGTACCGGTCAGCTCCGTCGCGAGCTGCTCGAGCATGACGCCCGCCTCCTCGAAGTCGCCGAGCGAGCCGAGCAGCGTCGCGAGGTGGTGCCGTTCGGCGCGCGACAGCCCGGGGATCGCGCATCGCATGCGGACGACGGGGACGACGGCCGCGGGACGGCGCGACATGAACGAGTGCTGCAGGTTCGCGAGCATCCGCGACAGGATCGCCCGCGGCCCGACCGGGTCGAGGAGCTCCGGCCCGAACGACTCGTCCCCGCGCAGCGCGGCGTGGAGCGACCGCGCGCCCGCCGCATCGATGCGAGCACCGCCGTGGAACGGGTCGAAGAACGCGTCTGCGTCCCGCGCGTCGCGCACGAGGAAGTGACCGGGCATCCCCACGCCGGCGAGCGGCACGTCGAGGCGCCGGCCGACCTCGAGCATCAGCACGCTCAACGTGATCGGGATGCCCTTGCGCCGCGTCAGCACGTCGTCGAGGAACGAGTTCCGCGGGTCCTCGTAGTCGTCGGTGTCGCCACGGAAGGCGTTCTCGACGAAGAGGTACCGGCTCAGGCCGTCGGCGTCGCGCGCGGAGCAGCCGTCCGCGAGGTCGTCGAGGCGCGCGAGCCCGTCGGCGACGTCGACCGGCCGTACGCACGTCGGCAGGAGGAGCGCGGCCTCGTCGAGGCGGATCTCCTCCTCCGGCACCTCGACGAGGCGCGCGAAGCGCCGGACCGGGTCGTCGCTCACGCGCGAATGCTCGCGCCGGCTACGGCTCGGGCGCGGCGCTCGCGGTCGCGCCGTGGTCCGCGCCCGGCGCGTCATGCGGGTCGCGCGGGCCCAGCGCGCCATCGCGGCGTGCGCGCCTGACCGCCAGGAACGCAGCGCCGCCGAGCGCGAGCCCGGCGAGCCCGACGACCACCGCGAGCAGCGAGAGCCACCGCGCGGACTCGAGATCGTCGGGTGTCGCGACCTCGCCGTTGCGGACGAGCAGCCGGACCCGACGGTCGATCGCGCGCTTCTCGTCGAGGTTGAACGCCGCGTCGAGCGGCGCGGCCGCGGCTGCCGGCCGCGTCGCCGCGAACCGGCTCACGTCGAGGTACGGGGCGGGGTGCGACGCGCTCTGCTTCGACGGATCGTCGTGCCAGCGCACCACCACGCCGTCGTCGTACGTCTGCACCGCGGTGAAACCGATCGTCCCCACCGACGACGGAATCGGTCCGGCGTCGATCGTGAACCGCACGAGGTTCGCGCCCGTCAGCGGTCCGCCGGTCCAGACGAGCCGGCGAACGGCGTCGCCCGCGGGGCCGTCGGGGGTCGGCACTGGGTGCGCGAGCGGGCGCCGATCCATGCGCACGGTCCACCCCGGGACCGGCACCGCGTCCGCGTTGACGATCGCGGGGTGGATGGGGAAGTCGATCTCGACGCGCGTCGTCGCGTGCGGCGCCCGGTCGTTCACGACCTGGAACCCGATCGTCACGACGTTGCCGGGCGCGACGGCGGCCGGCTCGGGTGCGACCGCGGCAGACGCGCGCGGCCACGACACGACGAGCGGGATCACGGCGAGCGCCGCGACGACGAGCACGCGCACCGCGGCACGCGTCTGCCGGCGGGCACGAACGGTGCTGTCCTTCGCTGCCACGGCACGTCATCTTGCCTGTTCGGGCGCGATGATCCGTGTCGTGGCCCGTCCTGCGCGCGCCGTCGAGCTGCTGGGCGCCGTCGTCACCCGTACGGCGGTCGTTCTCGCCGTGCTCGTCGCGGCGGCCGCGGTGGTCGTCGTCGACGCGCTGCCGGCCTGGGCCCACGGCGTCGGCGGCGTGCAACCTACGAACTACCGGACCACGGTGCGGGGCGTCGAGCCCGCGGTGCCCGGTCTCACGGTGCGGTCGGTCGACCTCGGCGGGAAGCTCGAGCTGACGAACACGACGGGAACGGATGCGGTCGTGCTCGGGTACCAGGGCGAGCCGTACCTGCGCGTCGGGCCGCGCGGCGTCTACGAGAACACGAAGTCGCCGGCGGTGTTCCTCAACCGGTCGACGATCCCGACCGCGTCGGCGCCGCCGAGCTACGACGCGAACGCCGCGCCGGGATGGCGGAAGATCTCGTCGTCCCGGACTGCACGCTGGCACGACCATCGCGCGCACTGGATGGGCGGTGCCGCCCCGCCACAGGTGACGCGCGACCCCGGTCACAGCCATGTCGTCATCGGGGGCTGGCAGGTCCCGATCGACTACGGCACGCGCCGGTTGCACGCGGTGGGCGACGTCACCTGGGTGCCCGGCCCGTCGGTCCTGCCCTGGATCGGGATCGCCGTCGGGCTCGCCGCGCTCGTCGTGCTCGCGTCGCGCACGCGCATCTGGCCCGCCGTGCTCGGCGTCGCGATCGCGCTGCTCGTCGCGGGCGAGGCGATGCACGTCGCCGGGTACTGGGGTGCGAGCACCGCGTCGACGCTGTCCGACGTCGGTTCGAGCATCTACTCGATCGCGGGCTGCGTCGTCGGGATCGGCGCGCTCGCGATGCTGTTGCGGCGCGGTCGCGATCCGTACGACGCGACGCCGATGATCCTCATCGCCGCGGTCTTCCTGCTCGTCGCGGGCGGGTTCGCGGACATCACGTCGATCACGCGGTCGCAGGTGCCGTCCACGCTCCCGGACGTGCTCGCGCGCGGCGTCGTGACCAACGCGCTCGGGCTCGGTGTGGGAACGGTCGTGGCGGCCGCGCTCCGGCTGCGACGGCCGCGACCGGTGCGCACGGCGCGACACGGTGACACGACGGCGGCCCGTCGCCCCGCCGGTACAGTCGACCAGGTGACCGGTCCGCAACGGGTTCCGTGAGCGGCCCTGCGGGCCACGCGTACACCAGCGCGGGGGCCCGTCACCGTCGCCCGCTCGTCGTCGCGCTCCTGCTCGGCGTCGTCGTGTTCGTCGTCGAGGTGGTCACCGCGCTCCTGACGAACTCGCTCGCGCTGCTGTCCGACGCGGGCCACGTGCTGACGGACGTCGCCGGGCTCGGGCTCGCGCTCGCGGCCATCCAGGTCGCGCAGCGCCCGGTGCGCGATCCCGGGCGGACCTACGGGCTCTACCGCCTCGAGATCCTCGCCGCGCTCGTGAACGCCGTGCTGCTGTTCGCGGTCGCGATGTTCGTGCTCGTCGAGGCGGCGTTGCGCTTCGGCGACCCGCCCCACGTCGTCGGCGCGCCGGTGCTCGTCGTCGCGACGATCGGGCTCGTCGCCAACGTGACCGCGCTGCTGCTCCTGCGCCGCGGCGCGGGTGAGAGCCTCAACGTCGAGGGCGCGTTCCTCGAGGTCGTCGCGGACACGCTCGGATCCGTCGGGACGATCGTCGCCGCGATCGTGCTCGTCACGACGGGGTGGCGGCTCATCGACCCGATCATCGGTGCCGCGATCGGGCTGTTCATCCTCCCGCGCACCGTGCGCATCGGCGGGCAGGCCCTGCGCATCCTGCTGCAGGTCGCGCCGAAGGACATCGACGTCGACGCGTTGCGCGCCCAGCTCGCGACGCTGCCCGGTGTCGTCGACGTGCACGACGTCCACGTCTGGACGCTCACATCCGAGATGGACGTCGCGTCCGCGCACCTCATGGTCGGCGAGGACGTCGACAGCCACGCCGTGCTCGACCAAGCCCGCGTCGTGCTGCGCGACCGCTTCTCGATCGAGCACGCGACGCTGCAGGTCGAGCCGGACAGCCACGAAGGCTGCGCGGAGGTCGCCTGGTAGCCTGACGCCGGCGTCAGGTCGAGCGTGGAGGGGAACGTGCGTCTCGCCGGGGAGGTCGCGCTCGTGACCGGCTCGACCGCGGGCATCGGACGGGCCGTCGCGATCGAGCTCGCGCGCGAGGGCGCGCGGGTCACGGTGACCGGCCGCGACAAGACCCGTGGCGACGCCGTCGTCGACGAGATCGTGCGCGGCGGTGGCGACGCGACGTTCGTCGCCGCCGACCTCGACGACCCCGCGGCGTGCGACACGCTCGTCGACGCGGCGGCTACGCACTTCGGCGGGCTCACGGTGCTGGTCAACAACGCGGTCTCGTCGACGGTCGAGCGCGACGGTCCCGTCGGCGAGATCGGCGACGCGGCGTGGGAGCAGGCGTTGCGGGTCAATCTCACCGCGCCGATGCGCCTGTGTCGTGCCGCGATCCCCCACATGCGACGGGCCGGTCACGGCGCGATCGTCAACGTGTCGAGCCGGCAGGCCGAGCGAGCGAGCCCGGGCTTCGCCGCGTACGTCGCGAGCAAGGGCGGGCTCAACGCGCTGACGCGCTCGATCGCGGTCGACTACGCCCGGGACGGGATCCGGTGCAACACCGTCAGCCCCGGGTACGTGCTGAACGACCGTCGCGACGCCGACATGACGGACGAGCGCCGCGCGCGCATGGAGGGCATGCACCTCACGCGACTCGGCGTCGCGCGCGACGTCGCGTACGCGGTCGTGTACCTCGCGAGCCGGGAGTCGGAGTTCCTGACCGGCATCAACCTGCAGCTCGACGGCGGGAGCAGCATCGCCCGCGGTCTCGTCCTGGGCTGAGCGCCGATGCACCCGCGTGTCTCCGTCAGCGCGATCTCCAGCTACGACTGGTCGCTCGCGGAGGACCTCGAGTTCTACGCCGAGGCGGGCATCACGAACGTCGGCGTGTCGATGGCGAAGCTCGACCGGTTCGGGTGGGACGAGGGCATCGCTCGCGTACGCGATGCGGGGATCCGCGTGGCGAACGTGATCGGCATCGGACCGTTCCACCTCGACCGGCCCGCGCAGTGGGACGGGCAGCGCGCGCGGTTGGTGCGCGCGCTCGACGGCGCGCACGCGCTCGGCGCACCGTGCCTCGTGGTGACGACCGGCCCGGCGGGGCGTCTCACGTGGGAGGAGGCCGCGGACGCGCTCGAGGAGGCGATCGCGCCCGTCGTCACGCTCGCGCGCGAGCGGGGCGTCGCGCTCGCGGTCGAGCACACGAACTCGCTGCGCGCGGACGTCGGGTTCGTGCACACGCTCGCCGACGTCGTCGACCTGGCGCGCCGGATGGGGACCGGCGTCTGCATGGAGATCAACGCGTGCTGGGCCGAGCGCGGCCTCGCCGAGACGATCGCGCGCGGCGTGGACACGTTCCGGCTCGTGCAGGTGAGCGACTACGCGGTCGGGACGCTGTCGACGCCGGCGCGTCTCGTCCCCGGTGACGGCGACGTGCCGATCGAGCGCATCCTCGGCCAGGTCCTCGACGCCGGGTACGCCGGCCCGTTCGACCTGGAGCTCATCGGCCCGCGCATCGAGGAGGAGGGCTACGGCGCGGCGATTCGCCGCAGCGTCGACTGGCTGGGTGATGCGCTCACGCGGCTGGGCGCATGAGGGCCGAGACCGGCGACGCGATCAGTAGCGGAAGCCGGCGACGAGGGCGCGCAGCTCGTCGGCCGTCCGGCTGACCTCACCGGCGGCTGCCTGCGTCTCGTTCGCGCCCTGCGCCGCGACCTGGACCGCGCCGTTCACGTCCTCGATGCTCTTGGCGATGTCGCTCGCGCCGCGCGCGGCCTCGTCGACGCTGCGACCGATCTCGCTCGTCGTGGCGGCCTGCTCCTCGACCGCCGATGCGATGGTCGTCTGGATGTCGTTGATGCGACCGATGATCTCGCCGATCTGGCTGATCGCCTCGACCGCGCCCGAGGTGTCCTCGCGGATGGCCGCGACCTTCGCCGCGATGTCCGCGGTCGCGCGACCCGTCTCGCTCGCGAGCTCCTTCACCTCGTTCGCCACGACCGCGAAGCCCTTCCCCGCCTCGCCGGCGCGCGCGGCCTCGATGGTCGCGTTGAGCGCGAGCAGGTTCGTCTGGTCGGCGATGGACGAGATGAGGTCGAGCACCTCACCGATCTCGGCGCTGCTCACGCCGAGCCGGTTGACGCGCTCGTCGGCGCTCGCCGCGATCGTGACGGCCTCCGCGGCGACGCCCGACGCCTCGGACGCGTGACGCGCGATCTCGTGGATGCTGGCGTTCATCTCCTCGACGGCACTCGCGACGCTCTGGCTGTTCGCGCTCACCTGCTCGCCGGCGGCGGCGACGACACCCGTCTGGGACGCGGCGACGTCGGCACCCTCGCTGACCCGCGAGCTCGTCGAGAGCAACCCGTTCGAGGCCGTGGCGAGCTGCTCCGAACCCTGTGAGATGGACCCGAGCGCGTCGCGCAGGCCGTCGATCGCCGCGTTCAGCGCGGTCGCCATCTGCGCGGTCTCGTCGGTCGTCGTGACCTCCAGCCTGCGCGTGAGATCCCGCTGCGCGAGGGCCTCGAGACTCTCGACGCTGCGGCGCAGCGGCCGTGTGATGCCCAGGGCGAGGCGGGCCGCGATCGCGATGACGATCACCATGCCGATCGCGAGGACGAGCACGATCAGCATGCGAGCGGAGCTCGTGGCCGAGCCGGCCGACGACGCGTCGGTCACGGCCGCCTTCTGCACGCGGGCTGTCAGCGCGTCGATGTGGTCCGTGAAGGTGCCGAACGCGTCGTTGTACGGACGGAACGCCGCGTCGATCGCCTCGGGCGACTGACCGCGCATCGCCGCGAGCTTCTGCGTCGACGCGACGAAGTCACGGGCCTCGGGCAGGAGCGCGTCGGCCGCCGCGTTGATCGACGGGCTCAGGTTCGCCCGGCGGACGCCCTGGACCTTCTCCACGAGCGTCTTCGCGTCGTCGCCCAGCGCGGCACGCGCGTCGCTCAGCTCGCCGTCGTCGGCGGCGCGCAGCACCATGAGGACGTCGGACATCACGTTGTCGTGCGAGGCGTCGACCTCGGCCTGCTCGCGTTGCGCGGCGTTGGCCGCGACCACGCGCTGCAGATCCCCGTGCACACGGCCGGTCCCGTTCCAGCCGACGATGCCCACGACGAGCGCGAGGGCGAGCGCGACCGCGCTCAACCCCGCGAGCTTCCGACCCACCGTCCACCGCATGTCCGTCACTCCGATCCCCGGGCGCGATCGATCTGCGCCGCTGTCACTCGATCGGCAGGGGGACGCGTGACTTGACGGGGAAGGAGGTCACGAAAGCCAACGAACCCGGCCAAAGTGGAACCCGGCCGTCGCGAGCAGGCGGTCGGCGCCGGCCCCGGTGTCCGGCCAGGTCGTGAGGCGCAGCTCGGTCGGGACGCCCGCGGCCGCCGGTTCGAGCCGCAGCCACGCGACAGGAGCGTCGACCGTCGCGCGCTCGCCCGCTCGTGCCAGCGCGGCACGGACTCGCGCCTGCGCGGCGTCGCCGAAGTACTGCCATGCGATGGAGTGGAACACGACGGTTGCGATGCCGTCGGCGCGCCGCTCGAGCTGTCGCTCGACCCACTCGTCGGCGTCGGCGCGGTCGATCTCGACCGGGAAGCGCGCGGCGACGTCGAGCGCGTGGCGCAGCAGCTCGAAGCGGTCGCGCTGGCCGGGCCACACGTATGACAGCAACCTCAGGCGCGCGTCGTCGCTCGTCGCGTCGATCGGGTCGCGGTCGCAGCCGCGACGCTCGGCGATGCGCGCGGGAGTGTCGAGCGGCGGCCGGCCGTCGGTCCACAGGTCGGCGAAGCGGACGGGTGACGACGGGTCGCCCCACGCCGCGCCGTCGTTCTCGTACCGGTATGCGTCGACGCGCAGGTTGAGGCCGGCGCTCGAGCCGAGCTCGAGGAGCCGCAACGGCAGCCCGAACTCGCGCGCGACCGTGAGGAACCCGGGGACGAGCGAGACCGACCGCCCGACCTCGTTGGTCTGGGGCGGGCGGGTCATCGCGTCGAGCAGCACCGGCGGCGGGTCGCGGAAGACGTGGCGTACGAGAGGCCAGGCCGCGGCCGCGTCGCCGTCACCACCGGTCGACGGGAAGTGCGCGGCGAGCGCGGGCGCGTCGCCGTCGAGGACCATCCGGTGGACCCCACCGAGCACGCGCAGCCGGTACGCGTCGTCGAACGGACGCTCGGCGTAGGGACCGAGCAAATCCCACGTCGGGCCGCCGGCGAGCGCGTCGTCGGCCATCGCGAGCAGGAGGTGCTCGTAGAACGGCGCGCCGACGTACCCGCACCCGGCGGCCTGCAGCCGGCACTCGTCGGCGACCTTCCGGCGGGCGTCGTCCACGTTCACGCGGGCGGTCCCCACGGCGGTCGCGCGGACGCGTCGCCCACCCGCAGCCGACCGCCCTCGGCGCGTGCCACGAGGCTCCAGTACCAGTCCGGGTAGTCCACGACGCGACCGTCCTGCACGAGGAGCTGGACGAGCCACGCACGCGCGAGCGGACGGCCGGTGGTCTCCTCGACGATGCGCTCCTCCATGATCCCCGCCCGCCCGTAGCGGGCCGCGACGCGCGCGCCGCCGACGAACCGCTCGTCCGGCAGGCCTTCGCTCTCGTAGAGGACGTGCAGCTCGCGCGCGACGTGCACACGCCCCTCGTCACGCAGGTGGTCGACGAACCGGGGACCGAGTCGCGCGTTGACGTACGCGATGCGCAGGTCGTTCAGGAGGCGTACCACGGCCGCGTTGTTGACGTGCTGCTGTTGGTCGTAGTCGGCCGCGGTCGTCGGCGTGTCGGTGACGAAGCGGTAGCCGTCGTCGTGCAGCGCCTCGACGCCGGGTGTCACGCCCACATGAACGCGCCGCCGTCGGCCATGAACGTGTGGCCGGTGAGGTAGCGGCACGCGTCGGAGCAGAGGAACGCGACGATCGGTGCGATGTCGAGCTCGGGGTCGCCCTGCCGCTGCATCGGGCAGCTCTCGACGAAGACGCGGTACCCCTCGCTCTGCTCGCCGGCCTTCCCATGATGCGTCGCGGCCGCGGGCGCGACCGCGTTGACGACGATGCCGTCCATCGCCCACTCGCGCGCCGCTGTGCGCGTGAGCGCGCGGATCGCCTCCTTCGACGCGTTGTACGCCGCGAACCCGCGGCCGCCGGTGATGCCCATCGACGACGCGAAGTTCACGATGCGGCCCCACCCCTGCGCCTGCATGTGGGGGTGGACCGCCTGCATCGCCCACAGCGTGCCCTTCACGCCCGACCGGTAGAAGACGTCGACGTCCTCCTCGGTCACCTCGGCGATCGGCGCCATGGGGCGGAACGTCTGCGCGTTGTTGACGAGCGCGTCGATCCGTCCGAAGCGCGCGAGGGACGCGTCGACCATCGACTGGATGTCCTCGCGCTCGTTGATGTCGCACCGCACGCCGAGCACCGGGACGTCGAGTGCCTCGAGCTCGTCGACGGTCCGCTGCATCGTGTCCTCGCGCCACTCGGCGACGACGACGCTGGCACCGCACTTGCCGACATGGTGGGCGATCCCGCGGCCGATGCCGCGGCCGGATCCGGTGACGACGACGACGCGTCCGTCGACGCCGTGCATGTCGCGGGCGGCGCCCGCGCTCGTGACGGTCTGCGACACGCTTCCCTCCCTGACGAGGACGTCAGGGTACGCGACGCACGGGTCCGCGCGCCCGGGCGGCTATGAAGGGTGTGTGACCGCCGAGCCGTCCGCCGACGACGTCGCGCGCGTCACGTCCGTGCTCGGCGCGCGGGGCGACGGCGACTGGCGCGCGGAGCGGCTCGGTGCCGGTGTCGCGGGCGCGACCGCAGCGCTGTGGCGCGTGCGCGGCGAAGGCTGGTCGGCGATCGCGAAGACGGTCACGCACTCCGTGCGCGGGAGCGAGCACTGGCGGACGTCCGGCGACGAGCTCGACCCGATGTACTGGCGGCGCGAGGCGCTCGCGTACTGCACCGGGTTCCTCGAACGCGTCCTCGACGAGGAGCACACGGGGCTGCGCGCGCCGCGGTGCCTGCTCTGCACGGAACACGACGACGGGTCGGTCACCACGTGGATCGAGGACGTCCTCGGCCTGCCCGGCGCGCAGTGGCCGCTGCTCGGCTACGCAGCCGTCTCACGCGCGTTCGGCCGGATGCAGGGACGGCTGGCCGCGGAGGGCTCGGTGCCCGACGAGCCATGGCTCAGTCGTGACTGGCTGCGTGCCTACGTCGAGCGTCGCGACCGGCATGGGGCCGTCCTGGTCGACGACGCACGCTGGCGCGACGTACCAGCTGTCGTCCGCGACGCGGTCGCGCTGCGCGACGACTTCCTGCGCGCGTGGCGGGAGCGGAACGCCCTGCTCGACTCGCTCGACCGCGTGCCACGGACGCTGTGCCATCTCGACCTGCATCCGGACAACCTGTTCGGCGCGACGCGGCGCGACGGGGTCGGCCGTGTCGTGGTGATCGACTGGGCCTATGCCGGGATCGGCGCGCTCGGCGAGGACGTCGGCAACCTGATCCCGGACGCGCAACTGGACTTCCACGTGGCCCCCGGGGACGGGCCCGCGCTCGCCGAGCTGTGCGTCGGCGCGTACCTGTTCGGGCTTCGCGAACGCGGGTGGGACGGCGACGAGCGCCTTGTCCGCTTCGCGATCGCGGCGAGCGCGATCGTGAAGTACACGTGGATGCTCTCGCACCTGCTGCTGCTCGCGGTCGGCGAAGAGGACGGCGGCGCATCCGTCCGCGGCGTCGCTCTCGACGACGTGATCACGAGGCGCCTCGCCGTGTGCGCGCAACTGCGCGACATGGCCGAGGACGCGTTCGCCCTCGGCGGCGAGCTCGGCGTGCTCTAACGGATCGGCGCGAACAGCGGGAGCGTCAGGTCGTCATCGACCGCGACGAGCCGCACCTCGACGGGCATGCCGACGGTCACGTCGTCGTTCTCGCAGTCGACGAGGTTGCTCACCATGAAGGGCCCCTCGTCGAGCTGGACGACAACCGCGTTGTAGGGGACGCGGTCCGCGAACGCGGGAAGGACGGGCGGGTGGCAGATCGTGTAGCTGTACACGACGCCGCGCCCGCTGACCGGGGCCCATTCGTACGACGCGCTCGTGCAGTCGGGGCAGCGCGGACGCGGGTGGTGCCGGTACGCACCGCAGTCGCGGCACCGCTGGATGCGCAGCTCGCCGCGCCGGCACCAGTCCCAGAACGGCGCGACGTCCGCGTTCGGTGCAGGGTGCGGGAACGGCGCGTCGCTCACGACGCACCCCGCCCGAGGAGGACGGCGCCGGCAGGATCGGTGATCGAGCCGTTCACGAACGCGACCTCGCACCCGTCGACCTGGTTCACCGCGGTGCCGCGCAGCTGACGGACGGCCTCGGGCAGGTGGTTCACGCCGTGCACGAACGCCTCGCCGTTCGAGCCTCCGTGCGTGTTGACGGGCAACGCGCCGTCGGGCCAGCAGGTTGCGCCCGACTCGACGAACGGCCCGCCCTCACCGAGGGCACAGAACCCGTACTGCTCGAGCGTCAGCGGCACGGCCATCGTGAAGTGGTCGAAGACCATCGCGACGTCGACGTCCGCCGGCGTGACCTCCGCCCGCTCGAACAGCTGACGCGCGACGTGGCGGCCACCGTGGTCGCGGTCGTCGTAGCTCGCCGTGAACCGGAACCAGTCGGCGAGCTCCGTGTGGATCGGCCCGCCCCCGTGCGCCGCCGCGAGCACACGCACGACCGGCTGCCGGAGATCACGCGCGTGTTCGGTCGACGTGACGAGCAGCGCGACCGCGCCGTCGTTCTCCAGCGAGCAGTCGAACAGCCGGATCGGATCGGCGATCATCCGCGACGCGCGCCAGTCGTCGAGCGAGATCGGGGCGCGCATGATCGCGTTCGGGTTCGTGCTCGCGTGGCGGCGTTGCGCGACGGCCTGCATCCCGAACTGCTCGGCCGTCGTGCCGAACTCGTGCATGTGGCGGCGCGCGATCAGCGCCATCTCCTGCGCGGGTGCGGCGACGCCGAACGGGTGATGCCACTGCCGCTCGTCGAACAGGCGCGCGCCGGCCTTGGCCCACGGCCGTCCGCCCTGGTTGGGATCGGCGCCGTACGCGGCGGACTTCGTCCGGTTGCGGGAGCGGAACACGACGACCGCGTTCGCGGTCCCCGTCGCGACCGCGAGCGCGGCGAGCCCGACCGTGCTCGCGACACCGCCACCGCCCGACGGCGTGCGCGCGAAGTACGCGAGGTTGCGGAACCCGAGCGCGTACATCAGGTCGACCTCGTCGACCTGTTCGACGTGGAACGAGACGACGCCGTCGACGTCCGCCACCGGGAAGCCCGCGTCGTCGCACGCGGCGACGACCGCCTCGCACGCGAGGTCGAGCTCGCTGCGCCCGAGACCCTTCGCGAACGTCGTCTGCCCGATGCCCGCGATCGACGCGGTGTTCTCGACGATCGTGGTCACCACCCGCAGCCTACGATTCCGGGATGGCAGAGCGCTTCGACGGCAGGGTGGTCCTCGTGACGGGCGCGGGGAGCGGGATCGGCCGGGCGACGGCGCTCCGCCTGGCGGCCGAGGGAGCCGCGGTCGCGGCCCTCGACCGCGACGCGGAAGGCGCACTGCGAACCGCACGCGAGGCGTCCGCGGGTGGCCGCCGGTGCGTACCGATCACCGGCGACGTGAGCCAGGAGTCCGACGTCGAGCGCGCGCTGATGCTCGTCTCGCGCAACATCGGCCGGCTGTCGGGCCTGGTCTCGTGCGCGGGGATCTTCCATCCCGGTGACGGGCAGCCCGCCGCGAACGTCGACCTCGACGCGTTCATGACCGTGCTCGGCGTGAACCTGGTCGGGACGTTCCTCGTCATCCGCCACTGCCTGCCGCACCTCGTGGAGCAGCGCGGCGCGCTCGTCACGATCGCGTCGGTCGCGGCCGTGCGCGGCAACGGTGTCGGCGCGGGATACACCGCGAGCAAAGGCGGTGTCGATGCCCTGACCCGACTCGTCGCCACGCAGTACGGGCCGAAGGGCGTGCGCGCCAACTGCATCTGCCCCGGCGCGGTCGACACGCCGATGACGGGCGGTGTGCACGCGACGCCGGAGGCGATCGAGCGCGCGAAGAAGCGGATCCCGTTGCAGAAGGTCGCGCAGCCCGAGCAGATCGCGTCCGTCGCCGCCTTCCTCCTGTCCGAGGACGCGTCGCACGTCACCGGCCAGACCGTCGTCGTCGACGGCGGCAGCACGATCGCGGGCTAGCCATCGCTCCCGACGTTGGGACACTTTGTCGTCTCCACGCCGCGTTTCCGTCCCAACGCAGCGACGCGAGGGGCTATCCCGACCCCATCACGTATCGATAGCGCGTGACCGTCTCGTAGCCCATGCGGCGGTAGACGGGCTCGCCCATGTCGCTCGCCTGGAGCGCGGCGACGCGCGCGCCGAGGTCGAAGCCGGTGTTGCCGACCCAGCGCGTGACGAGCTCGCCGTGCCCGCGGCCGCGCGCACCCTCGACCGTCCCGACGTACTGCACGCCCGCGACGCCGTGGCTGATGATCACCATCGCGCCGGCGACCGGTCGGCCGCGCTCGTACGCGACGACCGTGCGCACGTGCGGCGCGCACAACGACTCGACGGTTCCGAAGTACCCGTCGAACACCTCGGGCGGCGTGCCCTGCGCGGGGGTGAACGACCCGCGCAACACCGTCAGATAGTCCTCGCGGGTGCGGTCGTCGACGACCTGCCGCAGCTCGACGCCCTCGGGCGGCACCGCGTCCGCGAGACGCGCGTGCAGCACCATCTGCGGATCTCCCTCGCCGAGCGGCGCGAGCCCGGCATCGAGCGCGGCCCGCTCCAGCGCGGGATCGTGATGGTCCGCGAGCCACACCGAGTACGCGGGGCGCAGCCCCGCGAAGAACTCGGCCGCGAGCGCCAGCACACGGTCGGGCTCCGTGCGACGGTCGAGCACGAACGCGCCGTCGTCGAACGGGCCGGGCCACACGGGCGACCCGGCGAACAGCACGACGCCGTCCTCCTCGTGCACGACGCCACCCGGGTGATGGCGTGCGTAGTGCCGGAGCACCTCGACCAGGTTCAGGTCACCGGCGCGCAGCAGCTCCTCACGGTCCATCGCGATCGTCATGTCATCTCCCGGCGTCCGTCGGCTCGAGCGGCATCGACTCGACCGGGTCGATCGGGCTGCGCAACGCGACACCACCGTCCGCGGCCACCACCTGACCCGTGACCCAGTCGAGCGCCGCGATCGCGACGATCGCCTGCGCGACGTCGTCGGCCGAGCCGACGCGACCGAGCGCGGCCCGCTCGGCGACCTTCTCGCGGAACCCGGGAAGGCGGGCGGTGGCGCCGAACATCGGCGTGTCCGTCGTCCCGGGCGCGACCGCGTTCACGCGGATGCCGTGGGCACCGAGCTCCGCCGCGGCGACGCGCACGAGCTGGTGGACAGCCGCCTTCGACGACGCGTAGTGCGCGAGCCAGCGGTCGCTGAGCACGCCCGAGACGGACCCCACCGCGACGATCGAGCCCGCCCGACCGTGCGCGACCATCGCACGCGCGCATTCGCGCAGCGAGACGAACAGGCCGCGCACGTTGACGCCGTACACGCGGTCCCACTCGTCCGTCGACATGCGGAGCACCGGCGAGGACCCGCCCACACCGGCCGCGAGCACCGCGACGTCGGGCGGCCCGAGACCGGCGACGACGTCGGCGACCGCCTGCACGACGGCGTGCTCGTCGGCCACGTCGCAGTGGACGAACAGATCGACCCTGTCGGCGGCTTCGACGCGGTCGAGCACCGCGACGCGCGCGCCGGTGTCGCGCAACCGCGCGACCGTCGCGCGTCCGATGCCGCTCGAACCCCCGGTGACGACGGCGACGCCGCCCCGCAGCTCCACGCCGGGCGACCGTACTATGCGGACCCGTGGGTCAGTCCGAGGAGTGGGTGCGGCGCGACGCGGCCGTCGTCTGGCACGGGTTCACACAGATGGCGGCGTACGCGGACAACGCGCCGGTCGTCGTCGACCACGCAGACGGACACGAGGTCGTCGACACCGACGGCCGCCGCTATCTCGACGCGATCTCGTCGCTGTGGGTGACGACGCTCGGCCACCGCGTGCCCGAGCTCGACGACGCGATCCGGGCCCAGCTCGACCGGGGCGCGCACACGACGATGCTCGGGAACGGCAACACCGTCGTGGTCGAGCTCGCCGAGGCGCTCGCGCGCGTCGTGCCGGTCGACGACCCGCACTTCCTCTTCGCGTCGGATGGCGCGTGCGCGGTGGAGCAGGCGCTCAAGATCGCGTTCCAGTTCCACCACAACCGCGGCGACGCAGGCCGTACCCGGTTCCTCGCCTTCGGCGGCGCGTACCACGGCGACACCATCGGCGCGCTCTCGGTGGGGGCCGGCGGCTTCGGGACGGAGCTGTTCGACCCGCTGCGGTTCCCGGTGCTGCGCGCGCCCGAGATCGCGGACGCCGAGTGCTTCACGACCGCGTGCGCGATGGTCGCCGACCATGCGAGCGAGCTCGCGGCGGTGATCGTCGAGCCGCTCGTGCAGGGCGCGGCCGGGATGCAGATGGCCGACCCGGACGGGCTCGCGCGCCTCGGGCGGGCCTGCGCCGAGCACGAGGTGCTGCTGATCTGCGACGAGGTCGCGACCGGGTTCGGGCGCACCGGCACGCTCTTCGCGTCGGAGCAGTGCGGGCTGCGAGCCGACCTGATGTGCCTCGGCAAGGGCCTGACGGCCGGGTACCTCCCGATGTCGGCCACGGTCGCGTCGGGACGAGTGTTCGACGCGTTCCTCGGGCCCGACCTGTCGGAGCGGACGCTCTACCACGGTCACTCCTATGGTGGGAACGCGCTCGCGGCCGCGGTCGCGTTGCGCCATCTCGAGCTGCTCGACGCGTACGACGTGCTCGCGAACGTGCGCGAGCGCTCCGATGAGCTGCGGGGGCTCCTCGACGACCGCATCGCGTCGCTCGACGCCGTGCGCGAGGTCAGGCTGCGCGGGTTGATGGGCGGGGTGGAGCTCGCGGCACCGGACTCCTCCGCGCGGTGGGGCCGGAAGGTGTGCGCGGCATCGGTCGAGCGCGGTGTGCTGCTGCGCCCGCTCGGCGACGTCGTCGTGCTGATGCCGCCGCTCACGATCACGTCGCCGGAGCTGCACCGGCTCGTCGACACGCTCGCGGAGGCGATCGTCACGGTGACGGCGTCGTGAGGTGGCTCGACTGGGCGCGTGACGAGACGCGCGCGATCCACGACGCCGGGCGGTGGCGCGCCCCACGCGATCTCGACGCAGCCGGTCCGGAGGGAAAGCTCGCGCCCGACGGGCGGCCCGTCGTGTCGTTCGCGTCGAACGACTACCTCGGGCTCACCCAGCATCCCGACGTCGTCGCGGCCGCGCACGCGGCGCTCGACCGGTGGGGCACCGGTTCGGGCGCGGCGCGCCTGATCGTCGGATCGCGTCCCGTCCACACCCAGCTCGAGCACGAGCTCGCGGCCTGGAAGGGGGCCGAGCGCGCCGTGCTGTTCCCGACCGGGTTCGCCGCCAACCTCGGCGTGCTGACGACGTTCGCGGGTCCGGGGGTGCTCGTGTGCAGCGACGAGCTGAACCACGCCTCGATCGTCGACGGGTGCCGCGCGAGTCGTGCCCGCGTCGCGGTCTACCGCCACCGCGACCTCGACCACCTCGTCTCGCTCCTCGCGAGCGCCGACGAGGAGCGCGCGCTGGTGGTCACGGACACGGTGTTCTCGATGGACGGCGACGTCGCGCCGGTCGACGAGCTCGTGGACGTGTGCGCGCGCCACGACGCGCTGCTCGTCCTCGACGAGGCCCACGCGGTGCTCGGTCCCGACGTCGACGTGTCCGGCGTCGCCGCGGTGCAGGTCGGCACGCTGTCGAAGACGCTCGGCGCGCTCGGAGGGTTCGCGGTCGGCCCTCGCTCGCTGGTCGACCTCGTCGTCAACCGGGCCCGCCCCTACATCTTCACGACGGCGTCGACGCCGGCCGACACCGCGGCCGCGCTCGCCGCACTGGGTGTCCTGCGGTCCGACGAGGGCGCCCGGCTGCGTGATCGCCTGCGCGCACACGTCGAGCGCGTTCGGCCCGGGCATCCGTCGCCGATCGTTCCGGTCCTGTGCGGCGACGAGCGCGACGCGCTCGCCGCGTCGGCCGCGTTGCTCGAGCGGGGCCTGCTCGTGCCCGCGATCCGCCCGCCGACCGTCGCACCGGGCACGTCGCGCCTGCGCGTCGCGCTGTCCGCGGCGCACGCCGACGCGCAGGTCGGCGACCTCGTGCACGCGCTCGACGCGCTCGGGCTGTCGTGAGCGGTCGCGACTGCGACCTGCTCGTCTTCGTGACGGGCACGGGAACCGAGATCGGCAAGACGTGGTGGGGCTCGGCACTCGCGACCGAGCTGCACGCTCGGGGCGTCGCCGTCGCGGCTCGCAAGCCGGCGCAGTCGTTCGCGCCGAACGACGCGCACACGGACGCCGACGTGCTCGCGCGCGCGACGGGCGAGCGACCGGACGACGTCTGCCCGCCGCACCGCTGGTACCCGGTGCCGCTCGCGCCGCCGATGGCCGCGGACGCGCTCGGGCGCCCGTCCTTCACCGTGGCCGAGCTCGCCGAGGAGACGCGCTGGCCGGGCCGTCCTGGGGTCGTGCTCGTCGAGGGTGCGGGCGGCCCGCGCTCGCCCATCGCGGACGACGGCGACAACGTCGACCTCGCGCGCGCGCTCCAGGTCGATCACGTCGTGCTCGTCGCGGACGCCGAGCTCGGGACGATCAACGCCGTACGGCTGTGCGTCGAGGCGCTCGCGCCGCTGCCCGTCACCGTCGCGCTGAACCGCTACACCGCCGCGGACGAGCTCCACGAGCGGAACCGGTCGTGGCTGGCCGAGCGTGCCCGCCTCGACGTGGTGACCGCGCCCGACGCGCTCGCCGACGCGCTCGTCACCCGCGCGCAGCGGCGAGCAGGTCGACCTGGCTGACGTCCGGCGAGCTCGGGAACAGGACGACCTCGTCGCAGCCCGCCGACTCGAACGCGGCGAGCTCGTCGCGGACCTGCGCGTCGCTCACGAGGACACCCTGGGCGATCTGCTCGGCCACCGGGCCGAGGAACCCGTAGTAGTGCTGGATGTACGCATCGGCGTTGGTGCGCGCAGCAGGCCCGAGGGAGTAGTAGCCGAGCGCGAGCAGGCGCGGCCGACCGTCGCGTCCGGCCTCGGCCCACGCGTCGCGCACACGCGTGGCGGTCGCCGCGAACGCGTCGACACCGCCGCCACCTGCGATCCACCCCGACGCGTGGTCGACGACGCGACGCACGGCCGCATCGCTCGTCCCGCCGATGATCACCTCGGGCCCGCCGGCGCGCGCCGGTGACGGGCCGATGCCACGCTCACCCGACCAGACCGCGCGCAGCTCCGCGAGCTGCGCGTCGAAGACGCGACCGCGCCGCGTGATGTCGACCCCGCTCGCCTCGTAGTCGTCGGCGCGCCCGCCGACCGCGAGCCCGAGGACGAGGCGGCCGCCGCTCAGCCGGTCGATCGTCGCGGTCTGCTTGGCGAGCATCGCCGCGTTCGGCCGCAACGGCGTGAGCAGGATCGACGTCATCAGCTTGATCCGCTCCGTGACGGCCGCGGCCGCGCTGAGCGCGACGAGCGACTCCCAGTTCCCGTACACGAGCCGGTCGATCGTGCCGAGCGACGAGAACCCGGCGCCCTCCGCGCGCCGGGCCCACTCCAGAACCGTCGCCGCGTCGACACCGTCGATCGTCGTCGGTAACCCAATCCCTATGTCCATTGCTCCGCTCCCACTCCGCTACTTCCGCTCGCTGCGCTCGCTCCATCCGCTCCGCTCGCTCCGCGTGTTCGCTCGCTCCGCTCGCTCACGCGCGTGTCACGCCTCCGCGCACCCCGAGTCGACCAAGATGAGCGTATGCATGTCACCCCATTGAGGGTGGGGGTGCCGCGGGAGGTGAAGGACGGCGAGCACCGGGTCGCGCTGACCCCCGACGGCGCGCACGAGCTCGCGCGCCATGGCGTGCCGGTCGTCGTCGAGCGGGGCGCGGGCCACGACTCCGCCTTCGACGACGACGAGTACCGCCGCGCGGGCGCATCGCTCGCGCAGAGCGCGGCGGAGGTCTGGGAGCGCGCCCAGCTGGTTCTCAAGGTCAAGGAACCGCAGCCGGGCGAGCTCGCCCACCTCCGCCCGGGGCTGGTGCTGTTCACGTACCTGCATCTCGCCGCGTACCCGGACGTCGCCGACGCGCTGCTCGCAGACCGTGTGGTCGGCATCGCGTACGAGACGGTGCAGGAGCCGTCGGGCGCGCTCCCCCTGCTCGCCCCGATGAGCGAGATCGCGGGACGCATGGCGCCGCAGGTGGGCGCGCACTTCCTCGAGCGGCAGCAGGGCGGGCGCGGCGTGCTGCTCGGCGGCGCGCCCGGCGTGCGACCGGCGCGTGTCGTCGTGCTCGGAGCGGGCACCGTCGGTTGGAACTCGGCGTGGATCGCGCAGGGCATGGAGGCGGAGGTGCTGCTCCTCGACCGTGACCTCGACCGACTGCGCTGGGTCGACCAGATCCACCGCGGTCGGATCATGACGCTCCACAGCAATGCGGCGTCCGTGAAGCGCGCGGTCGTCGACGCCGATCTCGTGATCGGCGCGGTGCTCGTGCCGGGCGGCCGCGCGCCCGTCGTCGTCGACGAGGAGACGGTCGCGGACATGCGCGCGGGATCGGTCGTCGTCGACTGCGCGATCGACCAGGGTGGCTGCGTCGCGACGAGTCGGGAGACGACGCACGCGCAGCCCGTCTACGAGGCGCACGGCGTGCTGCACTACGCCGTCGGCAACATCCCCGGCGCGGTGCCGCGGACGTCGACGTTCGCGCTCACGAACGCCACACTGCCCTACGCAGTCGCGCTCGCCACCCGTGGCGTCGTCGGCGCGCTCGATGACGAGCCCGCGCTCGCGTCGGGCGTCAACACCGTCGACGGCAACGTGACGAACGCGGCGGTCGCGGACGCGCTCGGCCGCCGCGCGACGCCGCTCGCCGACGCGTGGTGAGCGCGCTACTCCTTCGGCCGCTTGGGGCGCAGCTCGCCGAGGGACTCGAGCGCTTCCTTCGGCGGTGAAGCGGCCGAGCGGTTCGCGGCCTGCAGCGCGGCGAACACCTCTTCACGGTGCACGTCGACGGAACGGGGCGCGCGGATGCCCAGACGAACCTGGTCGCCGCGCACCTCGAGCACCGTGACCACGATGTCGTGGCCGATCATGATGCTCTGGTTCGCGCGTCGGGTGAGCACGAGCACCGGCGTCCTCCATGATCGCGGCTCCTCGCACGAGCATAGGGCCGCGCGCGACACGTGCCGTGTGATGCCTCGTCTCGACGCGCGACGCGGCGAGACGCGCGTCAATTCGACGCGAGCGGCGTCCGCACGTCGTAGCTCGAGTTGTGCAGGACGACCTGCATCGCCTCGTTCGTGTGACGGTTCACGACGATCGGGCCGAGCAGGTTCGCGGTCGCGTCCTGTGCGCGCTCGCGGACCGTGACGATGACGAGCACGAGCGCATCCGTCGGCTCGCGCAGACCGAGCCGGTCCGCGGTGTCGTCGTCGATGTCGATCTGGAAGTCGGGGAAGAACCAGCCGGGGTGGGTGACGACGAACGCGAGGTCGGCGTCGTCGAGCGACTGCATGACGCTGAACGGACCGTCGGGGTCGCCCCACGACCGCAGCTCGAAGCGGCGCGCGTCCGGGAACGCGGGGATGCCCGCCGCGAAGTGCAGCTGGGGTGCGGCCGTCCTCGTCTCGTCCAGCGTCGTCATGTCCCCTACTTCAGGAAGTCGACGAGCGAAGGCTGGATCACCTTGCTCGTGGCCGCGAGGGCCGCCTGGTACGCCACCTGCTGGGTCTGCAGCTGCATGATGACCTGCGGGAGGTCGACGTCCTCGACCTCGGACAGGCTCTGCTGCAACCCGGTGACGTTCGTGTCCAGCGAGTTCTTGGTCGTCTCGAGACGACGGTAGCGAGCGCCTACGTCACCGAGGGCGCTCAGGATGGTCGTCATGTGACCGTCGATCGCGGTCAGGTCGCCCTGGAGGTTGGCGGGGTTCGTGCGCAAGTCGTCCGAGAGCTGCTGGAGCGTCCCGAACAGGCCGCTCGCACCACTGCCGAACACCGCGCCGCCCGTCACGTTCACGTCGAGCTGGACACCGGGCGCGATCGTGCGCGTCACACCGCCCGAGTCGCCCTGGTACACGCCGTTGGCGTCGTAGGCCGTCGCGCTCGTCGTGTTCCCGCCGAACAGCGGCCGGTTCTGGTAGGTCGTGTTGGCGAGCGTCACGAGCCCGGCGCGGAGCTGGTCGACCTCCTCGGCGAGCGCGCTGCGGTCCTGCGACGACATCGCGCCGTCGGTGCCGTTCACCGCGAGCTGACGGACGCGCTGCATGCTCGACACGACGGACTGCAACGTGCTGTCGGCGATGCCGAGCCACCCGATCCCATCGGAGATGTTGCGCTGGTACTGCTGCGAGCGCGTGAGCTGCGACCGGAACGCGAGTGACGACACGGCCGCGGTGGGCGAATCGGACGGGCGGTTGAGCACCTTGCCCGACGACATCTGCTCCTGGATCTGCTGCAGCTTGCCGAGGCTGCGCTGCAGGTTCGACATCACCTCGGAGCTGAGGGTGCGCTGCGTGATCCTGAAGTCCGAAACAGCCATCTGTCTTCTCTGCGGCCTACGCGCCCGTGTGGTTGATGAGCGTGTCGAGCGTCTGGTCGACGACCGTCATGTAACGCGCCGCGGCCGAGTACGCGTGCTGGTACTGGAGCAGCGACACCATCTCCTCGTCCAGATTCACGCCGGCCTGAGACTCCCGGTTGGAATCGACCTGCGACGTCACCTCGTCCTGGATCGACACCTGACGGTTCGCGGACTGCGCTTCGACGCCGAGCTGGACGATCATCGACCGGTACGTCGAGTCCGCGCCCGTCGTCGAGGCCGACAGCGCGCCGATCGAGAGCGCGCCCTGCCCGTCGAGCGGACCGTTGCTCGCGACCGCGGCCGCGATCGTCCCCGGATCCGCGATCACGCCGGGCGCGACGGCGAGCGTGGACGCGTTCGTGCCGCTGAAGAACGGCCGTCCGCCGACGCCGTCGAGACCGACGAGCGTGTCGCCGAGCAGTGTGGTGAACCCGTTGTTGCCGGAGACGGCCGAGACGGTGACCTGGTCGGTGGGGTTCGCCGCCGCGAGCGAGACCTTCAGCGGACTGCCCGCGCCGCCCGTCACCGTCGCGACGACCTGACCGGGCGTGCCGGTCGCGGTGTCCAGGGCGGACTGCAACGCGGTCTGCAGCGCGGCGGCACCGCCCGCGCCCGACCAGTCCGCGCCGGTCACGCTCACGGCCGGGAGCGCGGTCCCGTTGACCGAGAGGTTGAACTGCAGGGTGCCGGCCGACGACAGGTCCTGGTTCCCGGCCGCGATCGTCCCGCCGATCGCGCCGTGGACCTGGTTGACCTGGTCGCGAAGCTGCGTCGCGAGGTTGTCGAGTGAGGTCGCGTAGCGCGGGAGGATGTCGTTGATGCTCGTGAGCAGCCCGCCGACCTGACCGGCGGAGGAGTTCGCGGGGTAGTTGTCCTTGGTCCAGCGCACCGCGACGGTGGGCCCGCTGGAGTCGACGGCCAACGTCTGCGCCTCGGTGCCGCGCACGAGCGGCCCGCCGTCGACGTACACGTCGACCATCCCGTTCGCGTTCGGGCGCGCGGTCACGCCGATGTCGTCGGACAGCTTGCTGATGAGCAGGTCGCGCTGGTCCTGGAGGTCGGTCGTCTGGAGACCGGCGACCTGCGCGTTCTGGATCGCACCGTTCAGCTGGGCGATGTTCGCGGCCATCGTGTTGATCTCGTTGACGGTCGTGCCGAGCTGCTCGATCGCGTCGTTGCGTTGCTGCGCGATGGTCGACGCGTCGCTGTTGAACATCGTCGTGAGCGCGCCACCGAGCTGGATGAGCTGCGTGCGCGCCGACTGGTCGCCCGGGTTGTTGGCGACGTCCTGCCACCCGCCCCAGAAGTCGGCGAGCGTCTGCTGGATGCCGGTGTCGCTCGGCTCGCCGTACATCTGCTCGAGGTTCGACAGCGTCGTCTGCACCGTCTTCAGGCTCGAGTCGGCGCCGTGCTCGAGATAGCTGCGCGCCTCGAGGAAGACGTCGCGTGAGCGCTGCACGTCTTCGACGGTCACGCCCTGGCCACCGTCGTTCCACTTCGAGAACAGGGCGGGCGTCAGCGGCCCGGCGTTCGCGACGGTGGTGACCGTCTGGCGCGAATAGCCGTCGGTGTTGACGTTGGCGAGGTTGTGGCCGGTGACGTCGAGGCCCTTCTGCGCGGCGTACAGCGCCGAGAGCGCGATGCGCAGCGCGCCGAAGTCCGACACCTACATCGCCTCGTTGACGAGGCCGAGGTTGACGGTGTGCGCGGTCGCGACGCCGTCCGCGGAGTACGTGTCGGGTGTCGCGTCGCCGAGCACGCGCAGTGCCTCGCGCGTCGCCTGGTGGCCACGGCCGAGGAGGTCGCGGTTCGTCTGCGCGAGCGTGTCGATCTCCTGCGCGAGCTCGAGGAGCGCGGCGCGGTGGTCCTCGAAGATCCGCCGCCACGGGCCGGTGACAAGCTGCGCGAGGCGCTTGAGGGTCGGCGCCTCCGTCAAGCCGAGCTCCGCGGACGCCGAGTCGAGCGCGAGCGCGCGGTCGAGCTCGAGCCGCTTGAGCTCGCCGAGCACCGTCTCGACCTCTCGGGTCGCGTGAGGGAGCCAGCGGGTGCGCCCGCCGGCGAGGATCATCTGCTCCTCCTCGAGCTTGAACAGGAGCAGCTCGAGAAGCTGGCGCTCGCGCCAGAGGATGTTGGAGACGTCGCTGAGGCTCATCGGCGACTCCCGGACGGCCGTCCTGTCACATGCGTCCCATCGGCGGGAAGGCGCCGGGGTGAAGGAGTTCCGCTTCTTGTGAAGGGTGACCGCCCACCGAGGCGCGGTCACGCTTCACAAAGCGATAGGGGGCTAGCCGAGGAGCCCGAGCGCGACGGCCCGCCCGAGCGCCTCGTTGCGGTTCTTGGCGCCGAGCTTGGCGTAGATGTGCGCGAGGTGGGTCTTCACCGTCGGGAGCGAGACGTAGAGCGACGACGCGATCTCACGGTTCGACTGGCCCTCGGCGAGCAACGCGAGGACCTCGCGCTCGCGGACCGTCAGCGACGACTCGTCGACCGCCTCGTCGTTCACGGGCCCCATCGCGCCGACGAGCGTGGACAGGAGGGCGGGCGCGACGACGCGCTCGCCCTTCATCACCCGCTCGACCGACAGCGCGAGCTCCTCGGTGGGGAGGTTGCGCACGACCAGCCCGTTGGCGTCGTAGCTGAGGAGCGCGCCGAGCTCGTCGCGATGCGTCCGCGGGACGAGGACGAGCACGAGCGGCGGCTCGGGCACCTGCTTGCAGCGCTTCACGATCTCGGCCAGGGGCAGGTCGGCGACTGCGCCGAGGACGACGAGGTCGACGGCCCCGTCCTCGGCGAGCTTCGGGACGGGCCGCCCGAGCGAGCTCTCGGCGACGATGTCGAAGCCGAGCGGCTCGAGGACCGCGGCGATGCCGAGGCGCAGCAGCGCCACGTCGTCCGCGACGACGGCGCGGTGCTCGCGCTCGCTGGGCATCGCGGCGAATCGTAGTGTCCGCCGCCCGCGGCCCCCGCGGACGCTTCTCGCGCGCGACATGCGGCACTGACGTACGGAATCCGTACGTGAATGCCGCATCTCCACCCGGGGATCATCCCGGCCGACCGCGCACCGCGCGAGGCGCTGACCTGGGCCGACGGGTCGCCGGCCGCCGGGCGCGTCATCCCCAGGGATGAGACCCGACCAGCGGAATCATCCGCCCGGTCGATCGAGAACCACGCTGCGTGGGACCGATCTCACACATCGTGCAGACCTCACGTGGTACCCAGCAGTCCCAGTCCACCACCGCCGACCGCGCTCCGCGCGACGCGCGGGCCGAGCGCCTCGCCCGGGGGATCGACGAGGAGGCGCTCGTGCGCGAGCACCTCCCCCTGATCCAGTACGCGGTCTCCGAGATCGCCCACCGGATCCCGAGCTACGTCAGCCGCAGCGACCTCGTCTCCGCGGGCATGCTCGGACTGGCCCAGGCGGCGCGCAGCTTCGACCCCGACCGCGGCATCGCCTTCGAGCGCTTCGCCTCGACCCGCATCCGGGGCGCGCTCCTCGACGAGCTGCGGGGCCGGGACTGGGCGAGCCGTTCGGTGCGGGCCCGGGCCCGTCGCATGCAGACGGCGACGACGGACCTCACGAACAAGCTGGGGCGCACGCCCACGCCGGCCGAGGTCGCCGAGGAGATGGGGATCGACGCGCCGACCGCCCAGAAGCTCGTCGACGACGTCCACCGCGCCACCGTCCTGAACTACGAGTCGCTCGTGCTCGAGGGGACCTCCGAGCTCTTCCTCGTGGACGAGGGCGAGAACCCGGAGGACGCGATCCTCGAGCGTGAGCGCCGCGCGTACCTGACCGACGCGGTCAGCGCGCTGCCCGAGCGCCTGCGCCGGGTGGTCGTGGGCTACTTCTTCGAGGAGTGCTCCATGCAGGAGCTCGCCGACGAGCTCGGCGTCTCCGAGTCGCGGGTCTCGCAGCTGCGGGCCGAGGCGCTCGCGCTGTTGAAGGACGGGATGAACGCGCACCTCGAGCCCGAGGCGCTCGAGCCGGAGCCCCGTCCCAACGGCCGCGTCGCGAAGCGGAAGGCCGCGTACTACGCGCAGGTCGCCGAGGGGTCGAGCTACCGCGCCCGCCTCGACGCGGCGCCGGCGTCGGTGCACGAGAAGATCGCCGCGCGGGCGTACACCGCGCACGTCGACGAGCCCGAGATCCGCAAGGCGAGCTGACTCAGGAACGACGGAAGTTCGGCCGAAACGCTTCAGGAGCGAGGCCGTCGTCCGATGAGACCCTGCCGCCGGACGACTCGGCGGATCAGGGCTTCCACGGACGGGAAGCAGCGCACGGATCACGGAGGATTCCACTCATGCGCATCAACGACAACATCATGGCGCTCAACGCCTACCGCAACCTCTCGAACACCGAGAGCGCGATGGGCAAGAGCCTCGAGAAGCTGTCGTCGGGCTACCGGATCAACCGGGCCGCCGACGACGCCGCCGGCCTCGTCATCAGCGAGGGCCTCTCGGCGCAGATCAGTGGTCTGCAGCAGGCGACCCGCAACGCCCAGGACGGCATCAGCGTCGTCCAGACGGCTGAGGGTGCACTCAACCAGGTCAACGTCATGCTCCAGCGCATGCGTGACCTCGCCGTGCAGGCGGCCAACGGCTCGAACGACGACAACGCTCGCGCTGCCGCGAACAACGAGATCGTCGAGCTGAAGGCGGAGATCAGCCGCGTCGCCGGCCAGACCAAGTTCGGCACGCAGGCCCTCCTCGACGGCACCTACGGCAACCAGGCCGCCGACGTGCACAGCACGTTCGTCGCCTCGGGCAGCATCGCCAACAACGACACCGCGACCCTCACCGTCGCCATCGACGGCACGGCGAGCTTCACGGTCACGCTCGCGGCGGCGTCGTACGCCACGGGCGCGTCGTACCAGGCGGCGCTGGTGTCCGCGTTCAGCGCGCAGACGAGCGCGGTGACGGTCAGCGTCACGACGCTCGGCAGCGGTGCGTACCGCGTGGACGTCACCCGCACGACGGCGAGCACCAGCAGCTCGGTGTCGATCGCATCGGACACCGCGGCTGCGAACGGCTTCAGCCAGGTGACCGCTTCGGCGAACGTCAGCGGTCAGGGTGGCGTGTTCCAGATCGGTGCGAACGCCAACGAGACGATCTCGGTCTCGATCGGCGCGCTCTCGAAGTCGGACGGCTCCGGCCTCGCCGACGTCGCGGGCGACGTGCTGAACACGAACAACGCGGAGCAGTTCATCTCGTCGGTCGACGTGGCGATCTCGAACGTGTCGAGCCTTCGTGGCCAGCTGGGTGCGAAGCAGAACCGTCTCGAGAGCTCGGTGGCCAGCCTCCAGGTGGCGACCGAGAACCTGTCGGCGTCCAACTCGCAGATCCGCGACACGGACATGGCGCTCGAGATGACCAACTTCACCAAGGACCAGATCCTCATGCAGGCCGGTACGGCAATGCTGGGTCAGGCCAACAAGATCCCGCAGTCGGTGCTCTCGCTCCTGCAGGGCTAGTGACAAGGGACCAGTGACACGTGGTTCGGGGCGGGGAGCGATCCCCGCCCCGAACCGCAACGAAGACTGCAACACCAACGGAGCGGCGAGCGGCCGTGAGGCGGGTGTCCCGCCGAACAGCGAGCGCGACCAGGAGTAGGAGGGCGGGTGTCGTCGATCAGCGGGATCTCGCTACCGGGCCTCGGCATCGGGGGCGGCCTCGACGTCAACTCGATGATCCAGCAGCTGGTGCAGGTGCAGAGCATCCCCATGCAGCAGCTGCAGGCCCGCATGCAGGCCCAGCAGGCCCAGCAGGCCGCGGTCGACTCCATCTCCTCCAAGTTCTCCGCCGTCCAGAACGCCGCGCTCGCGCTCTCGCGCGCGTCGGCGTGGCAGGTGTTCACGGCGACCTCGTCGAACCCCGGTGCCGTCACCGCGAGCGCGTCGTCGAGCGCGCTGACCGGCTCGGTCACCTTCACCGTCGATCGTCTCGCCGCCGCCGCGGCCCTGCGCTCGCAGAACACGGTCGCGTCGACGTCGACCGTCATCGCGAACGGGCCGATCCTGCTCGCCCAGGGCGGCAACCAGTACGGGCTCGGCACGTTCGCGTCGAGCAGCACGCTCCCGGCCGGCGCGCACACGATCGTCGTCACGCAGGCGTCCGCAGCGGCGACGCGCACGCCCGGCGCGGGCGACAGCGCGCTCGCCGCGAGCACGACCATCACCGCCGGCGTCAACGACCAGCTCCAGGTCTCGATCAACGGCGCCCCCCAGACGCTCACGCTCGCGGCCGGCACCTACACGCAGAGCCAGCTCGCCGCCGCAGTGCAGAGCGCGTCCAACGGTGCGCTCACCGCCTCGGTCGACGGCAACGGCAAGCTCGTGCTCGCGACGACGCGCGAGGGCAGTAGCGCGTCCATCCAGGTGACCGGTGGGACCGCGCAGGCGGCGCTCGGCCTCGCGACGGACGCGTCCGCGGTGACGGGAACCGACGGGATCGTCACGGTGGACGGCACCGCGACGACCGTGACCGACGCCGAGGCGGGCGCGACCGTCACGCTCGCCGCGCCGACGGGCTCGATCACCGCCACGCTGTCGGGCGGTCTGCGCACCGGGACCGTGAACGCCACGCAGGTCGCGATCACGGACGGGTCGCTCGCCGGCGTGGTCAGCGCGATCAACTCCGCGAACGCCGGGATCAGCGCGACCGCCGTGCAGGTCGGGCCGAGTGCCTACCGGCTGCAGCTCGCGTCGACCACGACGGGCGTGAACTCGGACGTCGACGTCGACGCGAGCGCGTTCACCGGACTGGGCTCGATGCTGACGCTGACCCAGGGCGCGGACTCGCAGATCACGGTCGGCTCCGGGCCGGGCGCGTACCAGGTGACGTCGCACACCAACACGATCGCCAACATGGTGCCGGGCCTCACGCTGAACCTCGTGTCGACGTCGGCGTCACCGGTCACCGTGAACGTGGCGAACGACGGGCAGAGCATCGCGACACTCGTCGGCAACCTCGCGACCGCGGCGAACGACGCGCTCCAGGAGGTGCAGAAGCAGACCGCGTACGACCCGACGACGCAGACCGCCGCGCCGCTGCTCGGTGACCTCACCGTGCAGCTCCAGGCCGATCGGCTGGTCCAGGCGATCACCGGCGCGGTGAGCACGAGCTCGCTCAGCAGCGGTGGGCTCGCGGGTCTGCAGATCGACAAGAACGGCAACGTCACGTTCGACCAGAACGCCTTCCTCGCTGCGTACCAGGCGAACCCGACGCAGGTGATGAACCTGTTCGTGCAGTCGGGGACGGCCGCGAACAGCGCGGTGACGTTCCAGCGCGCGGGCGACCGCGACAGCGCCGGCACCTACGACGTCAACGTGACGCACGCCGCGACCCAGGCGACCGCGACCGGCGCGGTCGTCGGCTCGATCACGAACGCGGACACGATCGACATCCTGTTCAACGGCGTCACGTCGACGTACAACGCCTCGGCAGGCGAGTCGCTCAACTCGATCGCAGCCGGGCTCACCAACGCGCTCACGACCAACAACGTGAAGGGACTCACGGTCGACGTCGAGAACGGTGCGCTCGTCGTGCGCGCCGGGAGCTACGGGTCGGCGACGAGCTTCCAGGTCCGCGAGTCGAACGCCGGCGCGGGCCAGACGGGCCTCACGACCACGTCGGGCTCGTGGCAGGGCTTCTACGGCTCGGACGTGCAGGGCACGATCGACGGTCGCACGTCGCTCGGCTCGGGTCAGTTCCTCACGGTGGACGCGGGCGACGACGTCATTCCCGGCTTCACGGTGCAGGTGACGGGGACGAGCACGGGCGATCTCGGGAACGTCACGTACACGCCGGGCATCGCCGCACGCCTGGTGTCGGTCGGCGCAAACGCGACCGACGCGCTCAGCGGTGCGTTCACCGTCGAGCACAACAGCATCCAGGCCACGATCGACGACATGACGCAGCAGATCTCGAACATGCAGACGCAGATCAACAACTACCAGCAGCAGCTGCAGCAGCAGTTCGCCGACCTCGACAGCGTCATGGGCCAGTTGCACGCGCAGCAGAGCTGGCTCGCGCAGCAGCTCGGCGTCGCGACGACGTCGTCGTCCTCGTCGTCGTCGTCTTCGTCATCGAGCTCGGGTTAGTCAGGCCGCACGATGGAACGCGCGGCTCCAACGCAACGGAGTGCACCATGACCACATCGAACTTGAGACAGCGCTACGTCGCCGACTCCGTCGAGGTGATGTCACCCGCGCGGATCGTCGTCGCGCTGTACGACCGTCTCTGGATGGACCTCCACCGCGGCGCGAAGGCCGTGGACGAGGGCGCGATCGAGACGGCGAACCGCGAGCTGACGCACGCCCAGCGCGTCGTCGAGCAGCTCCAGGCCGCGCTGGACACCAACGCGTGGCCCGGCGCGCGCAACCTCCACGACCTGTACTCGTTCGTGCTCGCCCAGCTCGTGACCGCGAACGTGAAGAAGGACCGTCGCCGCATCGAGACGTGCATCGCGATCGTCGAGCCGTTGCGGGACGCGTGGAAGCAGGCCGCCCGTGACGCGACGGGCACAGGACCGGCACTGGGATCGGTGGCATGACCGCAGAGCACGACGCGTGGGCCGAGCTGCTCGACGAGTACGAGGCGCGCATCGCCGCGTGCCGTGAGCTCGCGGGCGCGGATCTCGACGCGCGCTCCGCGGCGTACCTGCAGGCGCTGCAGACCGGCGACACCGTGCCGATGCCGGCCGAGCTCGTCCGGTTCGTCCCCCACGCGGGGATCGGTCCGGTGCCCCCGGCGCTCCGGGCGCGCGCCCAGGCCGTGCTCGACGCGGGCGCCGAGGTGGAGGCGCTGCTCGCGGAGCGCCGCGACGAGGTGTTCGACCGGCTGCGCTCGGTGTCGTCGCACCGGCGCGGGTTCCCGTCCGTGCACGACGCCCCCCGCCCCCGCCTGCTCGACCAGCGCGGCTGATAAGGGCTCGCCGCTCAGGTCGACCGCCCCGGTGCCGATGAGACAGGGGCGCCGCGCGCGCCGACCTGTCTCGTGAGGGGGCACGTGGGGAAGAAGCAGCGAACGCGGCAGCGGCGGAGGACGTCGACGCGGCCCGCACCGCGTGTCGACGCCGTCACGGGGCACGAACGCGCGGTCGCCGCGTTGCGCCGCGGTGACCTCGACGGCGCGGAGCACGAGAGTCGCCGCGTGCTGCGCACGTGCCCCGACCACGCTCCGTCACTGAACCTGCTCGGCGTCGTGCTCGGCAGCCGGCGCGACCTCGATGCGGCCGTCGCGCACATGGAGCGCGCGATCGCGCTCGACGGCGACGTCGCCGAGTACCACCACAACCTGGGGATCGCGCTCGGGGAGCGGGGCGACTTCGACGATGCCGCGGCCGAGTTCGAGCGCGCGCTCGAGCTCGATCCGACGTACACGGCCGCGCTCCGCACGCTCGCCGACATGCAGCGCACGCGCGGTGCGAGCGAGCTCGCGCGCGTCGACCTGCTCGACACGTCGGTTGCGGCCTACCGGCAGCTGCTCGTCCGCGATCCGGACGACGTGCACGCGCTGCTCGGCCTCGGCCTCGCGCTCCAGGAGCAGGGCCGCACCCGTCCCGCGGAGCTGGCGCTGGCGCGCGTCACGGAGCTCGACCCGGCGCAACACGTCGCGTGGACCGCGCGTGGGCTCGCGCTCCGCCTGCTGGGACGGTTCGACGAATCGGTCGAGTGCTTCACACGCGCGACCGAGCTGTGGGACGACCCGCGCGCGCTCGGGAACGTCGCGCTCACGCTCGCCGACCGCGGCTCCTTCGACGAGGCGATCGCGATGTACCGCGAGGCGCTGCGCCGCGCACCGGACGACCCGCAGGTGCACTTCAACTACGCGGCCGCGCTGCTCATGGCCGGTCGCCTGCCGGACGCGTGGGACGAGTTCGAGTACGGCCTCGCGTCGGGCCAACGCCGCCCCAACCGCAAGCTGCCCGCGCCGCGCTGGAACGGCGAGGACATCTCCGACAAGACGATCCTGCTCTGGCGCGAGCAGGGCATCGGCGACGAGCTGCTGTGCGCGTCGATGTTCGAGGAGGTCGTCGCGCGAGCCGGACGCGTCATCATCGAGTGCAGCATCCGGCTGATCCCGTTGTTCCAGCGGACGTTCCCGACCGCGATCGTGCGCGAGGAGACGCTCTCGATGGCGGACGGGATCGAGCAGGTCGACCCCCCGGACTACGACGTCCAGATCCCCTTCTACAGCCTGCCGCGCCTGCTGCGACCGACGCTCGACGCGTTCCCCCGCGACCGCGGCGCGTACCTCACGCCCGATCCCGCGGCCGTCGCGCGGTGGCGGGCGCGTCTCGACGCGCTGGGCGACGGTCCGAAGGTCGGCATGTCGTGGCGGAGCCGGAACCGGCACGGCGACCGCGCCTGGTACTACACGAAGCTCCACCAGTGGGGTCCGCTGTTCGCGACGCCGGACGTCCACTGGGTGCTCCTGCAGTACGACGACTGCGAGGCCGAGGTCGTGGAGGCCGAGGAGCGCTTCGGCGTCACGATCCACCGCTGGCCCGACATCGACCTGATGGTCGATCTCGACGACGTCGCCGCGCTGACGAGCGCGCTCGACCTCGCGATCGGCCCCGCGACGTCCGTCGCGCACATGTGCGGCGCGCTCGGGATCGAGACGTGGCAGCTGTCGATCGAGCACAACTCGACCGCGCTCGGCGCAGCCGACCGGTACCCGTGGATGCCGTCCAACCGGTTGTTCCGGCGGCGGGCCGACGAGTCCTGGGAGAGCGTCATCGACGCCGTCGCGCGCGAGCTGCGCGCGTTCACGACGGGAGCGCGGGCAGCATGACCCGTCGCATCGCGGTCTTCACCGCGACGCGTGCCGACCTGTGGCCGCTGTCGCCCGTCTTGCGCGCGCTGCACGCGGAGCCGCGCGTCGAGCTGGTCGTGCTCGCGGCCGGCGCGCACCTCTCGGATCGCTACGGACGCACGCTCCGCGAGATCGACCTCGGCGCCGACGTCGTCCACGCGCTCGAGACCGGGGTCGGTGAGGACGACACGGCCGACGCGAACGTCGCCGTCGTCGCGCGCACGGCCGAGACCGTCTCGCGCGCGCTCGTGGAGCACGGTCCCGACCTGCTCGTCGTGCTCGGCGACCGGACGGAGCTGCTCGGCGTCGCGACGGCGGCGACGCTGCACCGCGTCCCGCTCGTCCACCTCCACGGCGGCGAGGTGACGGAGGGCGCGATCGACGACTCGGTGCGCCACGCGGTCACGAAGCTCGCGCACGTGCACTGCTGCGCGTGCGAGGAGTACGCGGCCCGCGTGCGGCGGCTCGGCGAGGAGGCGTGGCGCGTGCACGTCACCGGAGAGCCGACGATCGACCGGCTGCTGCACGACGCGCATCCGCCGGCCGGCGCGCTTGCATGCCGGTTGGGCATCGACCTGCGCCACCCGTTCGCGCTGTTGACGTACCACCCGCCGACGCTGCACCCGGAGCGGCTCGACGCCGAGCTCGACGCGCTGCTGGGCGCGTGCGAGGCGTTCGAGACGGTCGTCGCGACCTACCCCGGCGCGGACCCGGGCGCCGCGCGGATCATCACTCGCCTCCGCGAGTGGGCGCGCACGCGCGAGAACGTGGTCGTCGTCGAGTCGCTCGGCAAGCTCTACCCGACCGCGCTCGCGGCCGCCGACGTCATGCTCGGCAACTCGTCGAGCGGGATCGTCGAGGCGATGTCGTTTGCGCTCCCCGTCGTCAACGTCGGTGACCGCCAGCGCGGACGCGTGCGCGGCCCCAACGTGGTCGACGTCGCCGGCCACGGGGCCGCGGTGCGGGCCGCGACGGCGCGCGCGCTCGACCCGTCGTTCCGTGCGTCGCTCCGCGGGCTGCCGAACCCCTACGGCGACGGGAAGGCGGCGTCGCGCGTCGTCGACGTGCTGCTCGGGCTCGACCTCGACGGGCTGCTCCACAAGAAGTTCGTCGACGCGGGGGGCAGTTCCTCGAGCGAGCGAGCCGGGAGGCGAGCGGAAGCGTGGCCCGGGGAGCGGCGAGCGTCAGCGAGCCGGGTATCCCGTGCGAGCAGCGAGCGCGACCACGGTGAGTACCCGGCGCCGAAGGCGCAGAGAGCGGGAACATCGTGAACGAGCGGCTGGCACGGATGTGCATCGGGCCGGAGGCGACGATCGGCGAGACGATGGCCGCGATCGACGCCGGCGCCGCGGAGATCGCGCTCCTCGTCGGACTCGACGAGCGGCTCGTCGCGATCGCGACCGACGGCGACGTGCGCCGCGCGCTCCTCGCCGGTCACGCACTGGACGCGCCGATCGCGCCGTTCGCCCAGCGCGCCTTCGTGTACGTGGACGAGGGCGCGGCGCGTGCCGACGTCCTCGAGCTCATGCAGGCCCGCTTCATCAGCCAGGTGCCGGTCCTCGACGACGCGGGACGGCTGCGCGGCCTCCACCTCCTGCGCGACCTCATCGGGCCCGAGCTGCGACCCAACCCGGCCGTGGTGATGGCCGGGGGCAAGGGCGCGCGGCTCCGCCCGCTGACCGCGCGGCTGCCGAAGCCGATGCTCCCCGTCGCGGGCCGGCCGATCCTCGAGCGGATCGTGCTGCACCTCGTCGGATCGGGCATCACCCGCGTCTACCTGGCCGTCAACTACATGGCCGACGTCATCGAGGAGCACTTCCGCGACGGCGCCCACCTCGGCTGCCGCATCGAGTACCTGCGCGAGGACCCCGACGTCCCGCTCGGCACCGGCGGTGCGCTGGCGCTGCTGCCCGACGACGCGCGTGACGACGCGCACCCCGTCGTCGTCATGAACGGCGACCTCGTCACCCAGTTCGACGTCGGCCGGCTGCTCGCGGCACACGCGCAGGGCGGCAACGTCGCGACCGTCGGCCTGCGCGAGTACGCGCACGAGATCCCCTTCGGGGTCGCAGACGTCCGACACGGGCACCTCGTGCGCCTGGAGGAGAAGCCGACGCGCATCTGGTCCGTGAACGCGGGCGTCTACGCGCTGCAGCCGTCGCTGCTGGAGCGCATCCCACCGGGCTGCGAGTTCCCGGTCACCGAGCTCCTCGCGTGCGCGATGCGCGAGGGCCTTCCGGTCGGCGGGCACCTGCTGGACGGTGACTGGATCGACGTCGGCCGTCACGACGAGCTGCGCCGCGCGCGTGGGGAGGCATCGTGACCGACCACCCGAGTCCGTTCTGTGAAGCCCAACGGCGCAAGAGCGGCCGTTCGGCTTCACAGAACCCGGCGAGCGCGCTGCGCGGGCGTCGTGTGCTCGTGACGGGAGCGGACGGGTTCATCGGCAGTCACGTCGTCGAGCGGCTCGTCGCCGACGGCGCGGACGTGCGCGCGTTGTGCTGCTACAACTCGAACGGCTCGTACGGGTGGCTCGACGAGCTGCCCGACGTGCGCGCGGCGGCGGATCTCCGTCTCGGCGACGTGCGCGACGCCGGCAGCGTCGAGGCCGCGGTCGACGGCTGCGAGATCGTCCTCCACCTCGCCGCGCTCATCGCGATCCCGTACAGCTACGACGCGCCGCGCTCGTACGTCGACACCAACGTCACCGGCACGCTGAACGTGCTCGAGGCCGTCAAGCGAACCGGCGCGACGCGGCTTGTGCACACGTCGACGAGCGAGGTGTACGGCACGCCGGACGTCGTGCCCATCACCGAGGACCACCCGCTGCGGGGCCAGTCGCCGTACAGCGCGAGCAAGATCGCAGCCGACAAGCTGTGCGAGGCGTGGGCGTGCTCGTTCGGGACACCCGTCGTCGTGCTCCGGCCGTTCAACACGTTCGGTCCGCGTCAGTCGGCGCGCGCGGTGATCACGACCGTGCTGAGCCAGCTGCTCGCGGGCCGTACCGAGATCCGGCTCGGCAGCACCGCACCACGACGCGACTTCACGTACGTCACCGACACCGTCGACGGGTTCGTCCGCGCCGCGACCGCCGCGCTCGAGCCGGGCACCGTCGTGCAGCTCGGCACCGGGACGACGGTCTCGATCGGCGAGCTGGTCGAGCGGGCCGCGAAGGCCCTCGACGTCGACGTGACGGTGGTCGAGGACGAGCAGCGCCTCCGTCCCGAGCGCAGCGAGGTGATGGTCCTCCTGAGCGACCCGCGCCGCGCGCGCGAGCTCCTCGGGTGGAAGCCGTCCGTCTCGCTCGACGAGGGGCTGGCGCGCACCGCGGCGTGGCTCGCGGCGCGGCCGGGCGCGATCGACCCGGACCGGTACCAGACATGAGCTGCCCGTTGTCGGAGCCGCTGCTCGGCGGGAACGCCGACGCCTACGTGCGCGACGCGCTCGCGAGCACCTTCGTCGCCAATGGGCCGTACGTCGCGCGCTTCGAGGACGAGGTCGCAGCGCGCGTCGGCGCGCCCTTTGCCGTCGCGTGCGCGAGCGGCACGGCCGCGATCCACCTCGCGCTGCACGCGCTCGGGATCGGGCCCGGCGACGAGGTCTGGGTGTCGGACCTCACGTTCGTCGCGTCGGCGAACCCGGCCCGGTACTGCGGGGCGCGGGTCACGCTCGTGGACAGCGAACGTGAGTCGTGGAACCTCGCGCCCGACGTCGTCGTGGGCGAGCTCACCCGGCGCGCCCGCCGCGGAGTCGCGATGCCGGCCGCGATCGTGGCCGTCCACCTGCTCGGTCATCCGGCCCACCTCGGGCCCGTCCTGGAAGCCGCGGCGCGTCACGGCGTCCCCGTCGTCGAGGACGCGGCCGAGGCGCTGGGCGCGACCTGGACCGCCGGGGCCGGGCCCGCGCTCGACGGGCGCGAGGTCGGCACGGTCGGCACCGTCGGCTGTTACTCGTTCAACGGCAACAAGATCATGACGACGGGCGGTGGCGGCATGGTCGTGACGCACGACGCCACGCTCGCGGCGCGCGTCCGGCACCTCGCCACGCAGGCGAAGGAGCCCGGCGTCGGGTACGTCCACGACGAGATCGGGTTCAACTACCGGATGAGCAACCTCGCGGCCGCGCTCGGCGTCGCGCAGCTCGAGCAGCTCGACGCGTTCCTTGCCCGGCGGCGCGCGATCGCCGATCGCTACGACGCCGCGTTCGCGGACGTCGACGGCATCAAGGCCGCGCCCGACTGCGCGTGGGCGCGGCGCTCAGGGTGGTTGTCGAGCATCGTGTTGGAGGACGAGGTGACGCGCGAGCGCGTCCGGCTCGCCCTGGACGGCGCGGGCATCGAGTCACGCCCGGTGTGGCCGCCGCTGCGCACACAGGCGCCGTACCGCGACGCGCCGGTCCTCGGCGGGAACGTCGCCGTGGAGCTCGGCGAGCGGGTGCTGAACCTCCCCTCGTCCGCCAGCCTCGGCGACGAGCAGCAGGAGCGCGTGATCGACGTCGTACGCCACGCGCTCTGGAGTCACTCGACCCCCGCTCTCAGGGTGAGCTGACTCCCGCACGCTCGCAGAGCACGACCAGCTCGTCGATCCAGTACTGCTCCGGACCGGTGCTGCGGCCGCGGCGCTGCACGTCGACGACACCGAGACCGGCGTCGCTCGCGAGGACGCGCACGAGTCCCTCGTCGACGAGCGCCGTGCACGGCGTCCCCGCGAGCGGGCCGTCCACGATGTCGTCGACGCTGCGCTCACCGACCCGGCGTGCCGCGTGCCACGCGTACGTCCGCGGCGTGAACGCGATCGACAGGAACGAGCCGCCCGGGCGCAGCACACGGGCGACCTCACGCCACGCGGATCCCGTCCGGTCCTCGGGTACGTAGGCGATCGCCTCGACGTCGAGGACGAGGTCGAACACGGCGCTCGGCAGCGGCAGCGCGAGCGCGTCGCCGACCGCGAGCCGAGCCGGCATCCCTTCGTCGCGCAACCGGTCGCATGCGCGCTGCGCTCCTTCGCGCGACAGGTCCACGCCGAACGCGTCGTGGCCCTCGTGCTCCAGGTACCACAGCTGCGCGCCGGCACCCGACCCGATCTCGAGCACACGCATCCGCTGACCGCGCGACAACCGCGCAACGGCACGCACGACCTCCTCGGCCGGCCACCGTCCCCACGCGCGGGTGCTGAAGACGTCGTCCCACGGCGTCGCCGTGCGAGCGGTCAGCACTCGACCGCTCCGGTGGGCAGAGGCCGTGCCGTGCCGCGCGCGACGGCCCGGTCGTGAGCGCGGCGGTCGAAGGCGCGCGCCGCGATGAGGAGCTGCTCCTCGCGGGGCGCGAACCGGCGCTTGAACCGCAGCAGCGAGTCGTCGTCGGCGGTCGTCACGCCGCCGCCGAGCAGCAGCTCGCGGACACCACGCGCCGCGAGCTCCTCGTGCGCGCGCCAGATCGCCAGCGTCGTGGCGGCACCCGCGCGACCCCACCGGGTCCCGTAGACGTAGCTCGCCACCGGACCGCTGACGACGACGAGAACGGCGGCGCCGTCCGCGCCGTCGTCCCCGACCGCTTCGCCGAGCCACGCGTCGACGGCACGATCCTCCGCGAGCGCGCGGAAGTACGCCTCGTCGAGCCGCCAACGGTCGGCCGCGCCCAGCCGGTCCATGTGCTCGGCGTAGCGCCGCGCGAAGCGCGTCGCGTTCGAGCGGTCGAGCGGCGACCAGCACTCGGTGAGCACGCGGCGCGCCTGCGCGAGGTCGCGGCGCATGTTGCGACTGAGCGCACCGCGACGCGCGTCGATGTCGGCGAGCTCCGAGACGCAGATGACCTTCTCGGGGCGTGCGGACCACGCACGCGTGACGGTGTCCCGGTGCGGCAGCCACGGCCCGAGGAGCGCGACCTCGCTCGCGACGCCGAGCTCGTGCAGGGTCGCGTCGATCGCGGATCGCACGGTGTCCACGACCGCGTCCGGGTCCTCTGCCGCGATGATCGGCCCGCCGTACTCGGGCGTCCGGGCCAGCACGGCGCCTTCATCCGCGCCGGTGAGCAGCAGTGGGTACGCGGCGCGCCAGCCGTCGCCCTCGGCGACGAGCAGCACCGGGCGCCCGCCGCGTGACCCGGCGGTCGCGCGCAGCATGCCGCGGCCGCACGTCGGGTCAACGGGGGCGTTCCCGTCGCCCGTGACCGCGCGCACCTCCGCGTCCCAACGGTCGTCGTCGACCTCGACGACGCGGGCCGCGGTCGCACGCGACGTCCGCGTGCGGGGCCGTGTCGTCGCGTCGACGACGAGCCGCGCGACGCGCGCCATGTCGTCGGGGTCGTAGCGCTGGTCGCACGGGATCGTGAGCTCGCGCGCGGCCAGCGCGGACGCGCCGGGATCGGCATCGGTGGGCAGCGGCCAGTGAACCGGGCAGAAGACGCGGGCCGCGGCGAGACGCGCCCGCAGCGCGTCACGCGCGTCGACGAGGACGGGGAACCCGAGCGGGCAGACACCGTCGGGCAGCTCCGGGAACAGCGGCTCGAGACCGGACGTCCCGTCCAGTGCCTCGAGCAGCGCGAGGTAGTTCCGCCGGCGAGCGGCGACGAGCGCGGCGACGTCCACGCGCCCGAGGAGGTGGCGCGCGGGCGCGCTCATCGCGTGCACATCGTCGCCGGCGTCCAGGTGCGCCTCTGCGGCGCGCAAAGCGTCGAGGAACGCGTCCTCGGGCCCCGCACCACGCGACCACGCATGCTTCGCCACAAGGGCGTCGTGACGCACCCGCGCGAACGCTTCGTCGGGCGGCGTCGCGATCCCGGTCACACCGGGTCCGTACGCGACACCGCCGTCGCCGATCGCGCACCACTTCCGGAGGCTCGCGACACCGCGCGTCGCGTGCATCGCGAAGCGCCCGAAGAGCGCATGCGTCCGGTCCTCGACCACGTCGACGCCCCGCACGCCGAGCTCGGTGACGGCGTCGAGCACGTCGACGGGGTACGGGAAGCCGAACGGCGCGACGGTCACGACGGTCGTGCGCTCCGGGCGGCCACCGACCGCCGCGACGAGCGCGTCCGCGCGCGGCGCGACACGGGCGTCGACGCCGACGGTGACGATCTCGAAGCCGAGCGCGCGTGCGGGCGCGACGACGGCGTCGCACACGTACGCGGGGACGACGACGCGGTCACGACCGCGCCGCTTCGCGTCCCCGAGGACGAGGCGCAACGCCTCGCGTCCCGACCCGACGAGCGCGCGCGGGCGGGGCGGCGCGACCGGGAGCGCGTCGAGCCAGCGGTCGGCTGGTCGCGCGGGGAGCGCGAGGTCGAGCGGCTCGATCGCCATCTCGCCGCCGATCGCGTGCGCCGCGCGTCGCGAAACCTCTTCGCCCGTCGACGTCATGGTGCGAGATCGTCCCAGTGCAGCGGACGCTCGGGCCCGACCGCGACGCGCAGCTGCCATCCCACCAGGCGATCGACCGCGAGCGCGGGGACGCCACCGTCGAGCGGGCGCAGGGGCTCGAGGTCCTCGCGTCGCAGCCGGTATCCCGCGTCGAGGGACCGCTTGGGGTACAGGCCCTTGCGCACGACGTCGCGATTGGCGGCCTCCGCGGCCGACGCGACCGGGTCGTGCACCGCGGCCGCGACCGCCCGGACGGTGGCGACCCATTCGGGGGCGTCGCGCAACGCGAGCGACGCCGCGTGATCCGGGCCCGGCGCGTCGACGTCCCACGTGACGTGCTTCTCCACGACGCCGGCCCCGAGCGCGACCGCGGCGGCCGTCGCCGCGACGCCGAGCGTGTGGTCTGAGAACCCGACGGGACGACCAGTCAGCTCGCGCAGCCGGGCCATGCGTGCGAGGTTCGCCTCACGTAGCGGGGTCGGGTACGCGGACACGCAGTGGAGGAAGACGACGTCCCGGCAGGACGCGAGGTGACGACCGACCTCCTTCACCTCGGCATCCGTCATCATCCCGGTCGACACGAGGAGCGGGCGACCCGACTGGGCGGCCGCGTGCAGCAGCCACGGGTTGTCCGCGTCGCCCGAGCCGATCTTCAGCACGGGCGGGTCGAGCGTGAGCACGTCCGCGCAGGCGCGCTCGCCGTCTGGCGTGCACACGAACGCGATGCCCGCGTCGCGCGCGACGTCGCGGAGCTCCGCGAGCTGGTCCACCTCGAGGCGCAGGCGCGCGAGCAGGTCGTGTTGATCGCCGTCGCCCTGGTACGCCGCGTTCGGCGCGCGCGGTGCAAGGAGCTCGTCGACGATCCAGTACTGGAACTTCACCGCGTCGAACCCGGCCGCGGCCGCCTCACGGACCATGTCCCGCGCGCGCTCGATGTCACCGTCGTGGTTGACGCCGATCTCGGCCATCAACCAGGGCGACGCCGTGTTCGTCCCGAGCGTCACGACGCGAGCTCCTGCGCGCGGGCGAGGTCGTCCTCGTCGTCCACGTCGATCGCGCGAGTCGGGTCGACGAACGCGAGCGCGATGGGCGGCTCGACGAGCGGGCCACCGGCGGCGACGCGCGCGGCCGGCGCGACGAACGCCGCGCCCGTCGCGTTCGCGAGCGGCGGGACGTCCTGGGTGCGGCGATCGAACAGCGACGGGACGAGCGGGACCCCGGTACCGTCCGGGCCGCTGACCAGCGTGAACGCGGTCGTCGGGGGCACGGTGACCGCGGTCACCGCGCTCGCCGCCCCCGGGGCGTCGTCGTACGCGTCGACGACGGCGACGAGGTCGTCGACCGTGGTGAACGGCGCGGTGGGCTGCACGACGAGCACGAGCTCGCTCGACCGGCCGCCCCACGCACCCAGCGCGTGGGCCACGACGGGGTCCATCGGCACGTCGGACGACGCGAGTGCCGCGGGCCGCAGCGCGGGGACGTCCGCGCCCGCCCGGCGCGCGATCTCGGCGTAGCGCTCGCTGTCGGTCGACACGTAGACGCGTCCCACCGCCGCGCGCGCGACGCGCACCGCGCGCTCGAGCAGCGACGACCCGCCGACGAGCGCGAGGTTCTTGTCGCGCACGCGCGTCGACCCGGAGCGCGCGGGGACGACGCAGAAGATCCGGTCTGGATCGAGAGGGGCCGCCATCGCGTGACGCCCGGTGCTAGTGGCGCGCGCGGTGGACCATCACCGCACGACGGATGAACACTGCGACGTCGCCGGCATCACGCGCCTCGGCTTCGCGCGCGAACGCCTCCGCGACGTCGGGCGGCAGTACCTCGCCGACCTCCTCCGCGACGCGGGCCGTGTCGTCGTCGATGTCCGCCAGCCCGCGCACGAGCAGCGCGAGCGACTCCTCGACGGCGCCCTCGTCGTGGATCGCGACCGCGAGGACGAGACAGCGTCGCGTCGTCGATGCGGCGTCGACGACGAACTGCGACGCGTGGTCCGGCGCGACCACCAGGACCTCGTGCAGCAGGTCGCCCAGCTCCTCCTCGGGGACCGCGGGCGCGGCGTCCGCCATGAACGCCGCAGCGCGCTCGTCGCCGAACGTCTCGGCTGCGACGATCGCGGCGCGGACGCGCTCGGTGGGATGCGCGTCGCGCGCGCCGGCGAGCCGGATCAGCGGGCAGTGGTCCGCGGCGCCCGCCTCTCGGATGCGGGCGGACCACTCGAGCGCGCGCGACAGCTCGAGGTACGGGGCGAACGCGCTCGCGAAGGCCAGCAGCGCGCCGTCACCGGGGTGGCGCTCCCACATCGCCTCGACGATCCGGTCGACGCCGTCCGCGGGCGCGCGGTCGAGCCAGGCGGCAACCCGCGTGTAGTCGGCGCGCTCGACCATCGCGACGACCGGTCGCGGGTCGAAGTCGGTCTCCGCGCAGATCGCCGCGAACGCGGCCCACACGTCGGGGACCATCGCGTCGTCCGCGAACGCGCCGAGCACCTCGGTCGTGGCCTCGTCGAACCGGCCGAGCACGTAGCAGGCGTGACCACGCACGAGACGCACGAGCGAGGCCGGGATCTCGGTGAAGCCGTCACCGGCCGAGCCGATCGGGGCGAGCAGCGCGAGCGCCGCGGAGCAGTCGCCGGCCTGGACGAGCGCGGCGGCTTCGAGCACGTCCGCGAGGTCGCGATGCGCGGGGTCGCGCCGCGCGGCCTGTGCCCAGGTGCGCGCCTCGCGGTGGCGCCCCTGCCCGAGGAGCAGGCGCGCGAGCGCGGCCGCTGCCGCGGCCCGGATCGCGTCGTCGCCGGCCTCGAGGACGGCGAGGTCGAAGGCGTCGAGCGCCTCGTCGTCGCGGCCGTCGGCGAGGAGGGCACGGCCGCGGTCGAACGACTCGCACCCCGTCGGGACCACTTCGATGTCTGCCATCGCCCTCGTGCCTTCACGTACCGGGCGGGCCCGTCGCCACGCCTCCCCGGTCTGCTCATCGGCACGCCGGTGGGCCCGCTCAAGACCCATCCGGGCGCTCGGGCGCGGCCCGGGTGCGGTGTGCCACCGGGCACCCGGGCAAATCAGGCGAACGGAATGATCCGGACGACCCTTCCGGAATCGCCGCCGGAGCGCGAACGTTCGACCCCACGTTCACGCCCGAATCCCCTCCAGCGAGGGCCGACCGTGCCGAGACAGGAGTCATGAGCGAGACGACGACCTTCACCGACCACGTCCGCGAGGTGATCGACGCGCTGCCGACGTCGCAGCTCATCGACCGGGGCGTCGTCGTCGACGCGCTGCTCGACCTGTTCGGTCCCGCAGGCGAGGTGCACGGCGAGCGGGTCACGAACGCGCTGCGGGATCTCCCGCCCGCCGGCCTGCTCGAGCGCGACACCGCGACGAGCGTGCTGCGCGGCCTGCTCGACCCGTCCGCGAACTGAGCTCTTCGACGTGCTCCTCACGTTTCATTGAAACGTGAGTACCGCGGAGCAACGGAATTCTCTCAATGAAAGCTCCGCGCCCGCGCGCGTGACACGCGGCGGATCCGCGGCATCGCGCCCGATCTCCTCAGGCGCGCGGCCGACCCGCCGATGGGATGCGTCGAGCACGGAGAAGCTCGCCTCGACGCCATGGATGGGTGCCGGCAGCGAACGCGGAGGTTCGCGTTGTCGTCCACTCGACCGCACAACTGCGACGACGCTCGAAGCATCGCGACATCTCCCGGGTCGGCTCCGCTCCGGCGTCCCGGCCTCCGGCCCCGCCTCGGCTGCGTCTCGCGTGCGCGCCTGATCACCGGTACCCCGCGGGGAGGTGAAGGCGCGTGATGGACCTCGCGATGGAGGCCATCCAGGGCGCGCTCCACGGCCTCGCCGCGCGCCAGCGGGCGATCTCCGACAACGTCGCCAACACCGAGACGCCGGGCTTCCTCGCCGAGCAGGTCTCGTTCGAGGACTCGCTGCGCGACGCGATCCAGAACGGCGGCGACCCGGGCACCGTGCAACCGACGATCACGCGCTCGAACGCGCCCACGAACCTCCAGGGCAACAACGTGAGCCTCGACGACGAGACCGTCTCGATGATGCAGACGGGCATGCAGTACCAGCTCATGGTCGAGGCGATGACCGCGAAGTTCAACATCCTCCGCATGTCGATCGGGAAGGGCTAGCCGATGTCCATGTTCGACGCGATGAACACGTCGGGCTCGAGCCTGCACGTGTATCGCACGTGGCTCGACGCGGTGTCCGACAACATCGCCAACCTCGACACCGCGCGGCCGATGAACCAGCCCGCGTTCCAGGAGCGCATGGTCGTCGCCGAGTCCGTGCCGAGCACGGACGGTTCGGGGATCGGTCACGGTGCCGCGGTCGCGGGGGTGACGTTCGGCAGCCCGACGGGTCGCGTCGTGAACGACCCGAGCAACCCGCTCGCCGACGCGCAGGGCAACGTCCGCATGCCCGACATCGACCTCGGCGACCAGATGGTCCAGATGATGGTGGCCGAGCGCGGCTACCAGGCGAACCTGGCGACGATCTCGCGTGCGCAGGAGTCGTACCAGGCCGCGCTCGAGCTCGGGAAGTAGCGCGACATGGCCGTCCCTGCCGTGGGATCACTCGGTTCACTCGGCCCGCTCGCGACGCTCGGGCTCCAGCCGACCGCCGCGACGCCGACGGATGCCACCGGCGCCGCCGGCGCGGCGCAGGGCGCGACGGGCGACTTCGGCACCGCGATCGCGAACGCGCTCGACCAGTTGCAGAGCACCCAGGCGAACGCGGACCAGCTGTCGACGCAGGCCGCCACCGGCAACCTCACCGACATGACGGACTACCTGATCGCGTCGCAGCAGGCGCAGCTGCAGACCCAGCTCACGACCGCGGTGCGTGACAGCGCCGTGCAGTCCTTCAACTCGATCATGGGGATGCAGGTCTGATGCCCAAGCTCGACCTCGACCGCACGAAGAGCCAGATCCAGCGGTTCCTCGGCGGTTTCACGACGGGCCAGAAGGTCGTGACCGGTCTCGGCGCGATCGGCCTCGTCGTCGTGGGGATGCTGTTCCTGTCGCACGCGCCCAAGACGCAGTACGCGCCGCTGTTCAGCAACCTGGACTCGAAGGACGCGTCGGACATCACGACGAAGCTGCAGTCGAAGGGCATCAAGTACCAGCTCGCGAACGGCGGCAACACGATCCTCGTGCCGCAGTCGCAGGTGTACCAGGAGCGTCTCGACATGAGCGCGCAGGGTCTGCCGGCGAGCAACAGCGACGGGTACGCGCTGCTCGACAAGGAGGGCCTCACCACCTCCGAGTTCAAGCAGAACGTCGACTACCAGCGCGCGCTCGAGGGCGAGCTCACGAAGACGATCGAGGCGCTCGACTCGGTCGAGGCGGCGAACGTCCACCTCGTCATCGCGCAGAACGACGTGTTCGCGCAGGACTCGCAGAAGCCGAGCGCGTCGGTGCTCGTGAAGACGAAGCCGAACCAGCCGCTCGACTCGGGGTCCGTGCAGGCGATCGTCAACCTCGTCGCGTCGAGCGTGCAGGGCCTGTCGCCGAACGACGTCACGGTCGCGGACACGAAGGGCACCGTGCTGTCCGCGCCGGGCATCGCGGGGTCAGCGGCCGGCGACGCGCACGCAGGCGACACCGCGTCGTACGAGTCGCGGGTCACGGAGTCGGTCCAGCAGATGCTCGACCAGATCTACGGTCCCGGCCACGCGATCGTGCGTGTCGCGGCCGACCTCAACTTCGACGAGAAGGCGACGACCGCGGACGCGTATGGCAACGACATCGCGGACCAGGTCGTGGGCACGACGCCGACGACGGTCGCGGGGGCCACGACGCCGACGACGGCACCCGCGCTCACGCAGAACCAGTCGACCGAGACGTTCACGGGCCCGTCGAGCAGCTCGACCGGCGTGCTCGGCCCCAACGGCACTCCGGCCGCCGCGGGCGGCAACACGAACTACTCGAAGAACACGTCGGACACGACCAACGGCGTCGGCAAGGTCCACGCCGAGGTCCGCAGCGCGCCCGGCAAGATCAACCGCCTCTCGGTGGCGGTCATCGTGGACGGCAACAAGGTGCAGCCGTCGGACGTGCCGAACGTGCAGAGCTCGGTGCAGGCCGCGGTCGGCCTCGACCCGACGCGCGGCGACACGATCAACGTGACGCGCATGAGCTTCGACCAGACCGCGTCCAAGGACGCCGCGAAGGCGCTGTCGTCGAGCGAGCAGCAGAAGAAGCAGAACGCGCTGTTCGACATGATCAAGGCGCTCGTCGCGCTGCTGCTCGTCGGCGTGGTGCTGTTCCTCGCCTGGCGCGCGATGAAGAAGGCCGCGGCCCGTGAGCCGATCCGCGTGCCGCTCGACCTGCGTGCGCTCGAGGCGGGGACGGGAGCCGCGCTCCCCGCGGCCGACATGGCACGCCTCCTGCAGAGCCAGCAGCTCGCGCAGCTGCAGGCGCTCGAGGACCACGACGGGCCGGCCTCGCTGGAGCCGGCGAGCCTGCCGGAGCCGACCGAGATGGACCAGCTCGAGCACGAGATCGTCGCCCTGATCGACCGCCAGCCCGAGGAAGCCGCCGCCACCCTGCGCAGCTGGCTCGCGGACCGCAGGAGCTGACGAGGTGGCGCAGCGGGGTCTCACGGGGCCGCAGAAGGCTGCGGTCCTGCTGATGCAGGTCGGTACGGAGCGGTCGGCCAAGGTGCTGCGGCTCCTGCGCGAGCAGGAGGTGTCGCAGATCATGGCGGAGGTCGCGCGCCTCGACACCGTGAAGGCGGAGTCGGTCGACGCGGTGATGAGCGAGTTCAACGAGCTGCGCACCGCGCGTGCACACGTCGCGCAGGGCGGGTTCGACCGCGCCCGCGAGCTGCTCGAGGAGACGCTCGGCGAGGACAAGGCGCGGGAGATCCTCGAGAGCCTCGGCGCGACGATCGTGAAGGCGCCGTTCGAGTTCCTCCGCCGTGCCGATCCCCGCCAGGTGCTGAGCTACCTGCAGGACGAGCACCCGCAGACGATCGCGCTCGTGCTCGCGCACCTGAACGCGGACGCCGGGGCGATGGTCCTGAGCGCGCTGCCGGAGGAGCTGCAGCGCGACGTCGCGCGCCGGCTGGCGACAATGGACCGCACGTCACCGGAGGTGATCGCGCAGATCGAGGCGATCCTCGAGCCGAAGCTGTCGTCGCTCGTGCAGCAGCAGGACATGTCGGTCGTGGGCGGCGTGCAGGCGCTCGTCGACATCCTCAACCGCTCCGACCGCGCGACCGAGCGCCTCATCTTCGAGGGCCTCGAGCGCGACAACCCGGAGCTCGCGGACGAGGTGCGCGGGCGGATGTTCGTCTTCGAGGACATCGTCAGCCTCGACGACCGCTCGATCCAGCTCGTGCTCCGGCAGGTCGACTCGAAGGAGCTCGCGGTCGCGCTCAAGGGTGTCGCGCCGAACGTGCGCCAGAAGATCATGTCGAACATGTCCGAGCGCGCCTCGGCGAACCTCGACGAGGAGATCGAGCTGCTCGGGCCGATGCGGCTGAAGACGGTCGAGGAGGCGCAGGGCGCGGTCGTGCGCGTCATCCGTGCGCTCGAAGAGGCCGGCCAGATCGTCGTCACGCGCTCCAACGAGGAGTTCGTGAACTGATGGGGCGGCCCGAGGTGAGGCGCAGCGCCGTGCTCAAGGCGTACTCGCAGCCGGTCCAGGCGTTCGAGACGGCCGTGCTGCCGTCCCAGTCGACCGCGGGCGTGCTCGTGGACGACGCGCTCGTGAGCGACGCGCGCGAGGCCGGGTTCCGCGAGGGCTTCGACGCCGGCTACGCGGCAGGCCACAGCGAGGGGATGCAGGCGGCCGCGTTCGAGGCACAGCAGGCGCAGGCCGAGCGGGCCGCGCGGCTCCGGCCGGCGTTGCAGGCGCTGGAGCTCGCCGCGACGCGCTTCGACGCCGAGCAGGGCCGCGCGTTCGCGGACGTCGAGGACGCGCTTGCGTCGGCCGCGTTCGCGCTGCTGCAGGCGCTGCTGGGCCGCGAGCTCGCGTTGGCCGCGAACCCCGGTCACGACGCGGTCGCGCGCGCTCTGGCCCTCGCGCCCGAGCGACTTCCTGTGCGCATCCATCTCAGCCCGCAGGACGTCGAGACGATCGGCGACGCCGCCCAGCTCGCGCCCGGGCGGGACGTGACGTTGGTCCCCGATCCGTCGCTCGCACCCGGTGACGCGCGCGTCGAGGCCGGGTCGTGCCGTGTCGACGCGATCCTCGCCGACGCCGTCGACCGCGTGCGCGTCGCGCTCGGTGTGGGAGACGCCAGGTGAACGCGCTCCTGACGCGACTCGAAGAGGCCGCGCGCGTCGCGCGCCCGCGTGTGACGGGCCGCGTCACGTCGGTCGTCGGCCTGCAGCTCGAGGTGGAGGGACTCGAGAGCGCGATCGGCGACGCGGTCACGATCGACACGCCGCACGGCCCGCTGCCCGCGGAGGTGGTCGCGCTGCGCGACCGCGGCCTCGTCTGCATGCCGCTCGGCGACCTGCGCGGTGTGCGCACCGGCGCGACCGTCGCGGCCGCGGACCGTCCCATGACCGTTCCCGTCGGTGCCGGTCTCCTCGGACGCGTCCTCGACGGGCTCGGCCGGCCGATCGACGACCTCGGCGCGCTGCGCGACGTCACGCGCGTGACCGTCGACGGCGAGCCGCCCCACCCGCTGCGACGCAGCCACGTCGACCGGCAGCTCCCGCTCGGGGTGCGCGCGCTCGACACGCTGATCCCGTGCGGGCGTGGGCAACGCCTCGGCATCTTCGCCGGCTCGGGCGTCGGCAAGTCGAGCGTGCTGTCGATGATCGCCCGCGGCACGGAGGCACAGGTCTCGGTCATCGGCCTCATCGGCGAGCGCGGGCGTGAGGTCCGCGACTTCATCGAGAGCGACCTCGGCGACGAGGGCCTGGCCCGGTCGGTCGTCGTCGTCGCGACGTCGGACGAGCCCGCGCTCGTGCGCCTGCGCGCCGCGTTCACCGCGACCCGCATCGCGGAATGGTTCCGGGACGAGGGCGCGGACGTCGTGTTGATGATGGACAGCCTCACGCGCTTCGCGATGGCGCAGCGCGAGGTCGGCCTGTCGGCCGGCGAGCCGCCCGCAACCCGCGGCTACCCGCCGTCCGTGTTCTCGTTGTTGCCGAAGCTGCTCGAGCGCGCCGGTGCAGGCGAGCGCGGCTCGATCACCGGCCTGTACACCGTGCTCGTCGAGGGCGACGACATGAACGAGCCGATCGGCGACGCGGCCCGCTCGATCCTCGACGGGCACGTCGTGCTGTCGCGGCGGCTCGCGACGGCGGGCCACTTCCCGAGCATCGAGGTGCTCGAGTCCATCTCACGGGTCGCACCCGCGATCACCACGCGCGAGCAGCGCGCCGCGGCGACGGAGTTCCGTCGCCTGCTGGCCGCGTACCGCGACGCGCGTGACCTCATCGAGATCGGCGCGTACGTGCCGGGAACGAACCCGCTCGTGGACCGGGCGGTGCAACTCCGAGACGCCATGGACGGCTTCCTCCGACAGGACCTCGGCGAGATCGCCACGGCAGACGCGGGATGGGCCGCGCTGCAGGCGATCGTCGCGACGCCGACGCCTGCGCAGTAGAGACAGGGAGATGAAGCGGAGGCCTGGGCGGATGCCCGGGAGGCCGAAGCGGAATCGACCCGAAGACGGGAGCCCAACCACAACATGAAGCGGTACCGGTTCCGGCTGGACTCAGTCCTGCGCGTGCGCCGCATCCAGGAGGAGCGCGCCCGCGCGGAGCTGCTCGGGGCGAACCAGGCCGTCGCGGCCGCGCAGGTCCACCTCGCGCAGCGGATCGCGCACCTCGAGGAGCTGCCGAAGCCGGCCAAGGTCGCGTCGACACCCGCGTTCCTCGCCAACCAGGCGCGTCTCGCGTCGATCGCGTCGTCGATCTCGATGGCGCGCGCCGCGCGCGAAGTCGCCGAGCACGCCGCCGAGGAGAAGCGGCTCGCGTGGCACGTGACCGCGCAACGTGTGGAAGGCCTCGAGCGTCTCGACGAGCGCGACCGCGCCGAGCACGCGCTCGAGACGCAGCGTGCCGCGGACCAGGAGGTCGACGACCTCGTCGTCAGCCGGTTCCGCACGACGCGCGCGACGGACGACGACCGGAGCGGGAGCGAGCGAGCCGAGAGGCGAGCGGAAGCGTGGCCCCGCGAGCGGCGAGCGTCCGCGAGCCGGGTATCCCGCGCGAGCAGCGAGCGCGACCACGGGGATCACCCGGCGCCGAAGGCGCCAGGAGCGGAAACATCATGACCGCGGTGGACGCGACGAGCGCGACGAGCGCGGCGAGCGGTCTCGCCGCCGCGCAGGCGCGCATCGCGCAGATCCAGAGCTCGATCGAGAGCCTGCAGGCGACCGTCGCGGGCGTACCGGCGACCTCGACGACGTCGACCACGTCGACGGCCGGATCGGGCTCGGACTTCGCGAGCGTGCTCGCGGGCGTGCAAGGAGGGCAGGCGACCACCGCGACGGGCGCGAGCGGCGCGACGACTCCCGGGCAGCAGGTCGTCCAGATCGCGGAGCAGTACCTCGGCACGCCGTACGTGTACGGCAGCAACGACCCGTCCAAGGGCCTCGACTGCTCCGGCCTCGTGCAGGTCGCGTACCGCCGCATGGGCATCGACCTGCCCCGCGTCACCTACGACCAGGTCAAGGTCGGCCAACCGGTCGACCGCGCCGACCTGCAACCGGGCGACCTCGTGTTCTCGGTCGGCGACAAGGGCATGCGCGTCAACGGTCACGTCGGCATCTACGCGGGCAACGGCATGTACGTCGTCGCGCCGCACACGGGCGACGTCGTGAAGCTCGCGCCGCTCCCGCAGAACATCACCGCGATCCGCCGCATCCTGCCGTCGGCCGGGTCCGCGATCGGAGGATGACGATGAGGATCACGACGGCGGACGCGCCGACGACACCCACGACGCGCGTCAGCCGCG